>NZ_JALNUM010000007.1:0-102969 GCF_026540795.1 Methylobacterium sp. GC_Met_2 | reverse complement strand
ACCGGTCAGCCACCGGGCGGGCCCCGCAAAGGACGCCCCGGGATCGCTCCCGGGCCGCCGTGGACAGGTGGCGGCTAATGAGCATAGAATAGGAACATTGTCAAGGATGGCGTAGGGTGGTCAGCCCTTTGGGCATGCTGATCACACTTCCCCGGCCGATGCGCGCTCTTCTCCTCTGCGGCCACGGGGGACGCGGGTTTGAAGCATGCGGCTCATGACAGAGCGCGACCGGCCCCCTCTCCCGAGCGGGAAAGGGTTGGGGTGAGGGATGAGAACTCTCAGGATCGAAAGCGTGATCGATGAGCAGACAGGGCGCGTCTCGTTCGGAGAGTTCTCGACTCTCACCCTTGTCCCTCTCCCGCACGGGAGAGGGGACCCGCACCTCAATTTGCAGAAGGGCGCGCCTGACGAGACCGAAAACCTGTGTCACCCGTAGCCGCAAGGGGGAGAAGAGAGCACGGCGGCGAGAAAGGCTTAACTATCGTACCCCGTGCGGAGAGCGGAAAAACGCTCTCTTTTCGAAGCAACGGCGCCACGCCGGCACCCTCGCGGCCGCGGGCTGGAAAGGCCCGCGGCGCACCGCGCGTCCCCGATACGATCCTCAGATCGCCTGAACTTCCCGCACCTCGGGGAGGAAGTGCCGGAACAGGTTCTGAACCCCGTGCCGCAGCGTCGCGGTCGAGGACGGGCAGCCCGAGCAGGCGCCCTTCATCTCGAGATAGACCACGCCCTCCTTGTAGCCGCGGAAGGTGATGTCGCCGCCGTCGCCGGCCACGGCCGGGCGCACGCGCGTCTCGAGCAGATCCTTGATGGTGACGACCGTGTCGTGATCGGCCTCGTCGTAGAACTCGTCCCCGGCCTCGGTCGCGTCGTGACCGCCCTCGTCCATCACGGGGACGCCGGACTGGAAATGCTCCATGATCGCGCCGAGCACGGCAGGCTTCACCTGCGCCCAGTCGGACCCGTCCTCGGCCTTGGTGACCGAGATGAAGTCGTGCCCGAAATAGACGCCCGAGACGCCCGGGACCGCGAACAGGGCCGACGCCAGGGGCGAGCGGGCGGCAGCCTCGGCGTTCTTCGCCTCGAAGGTCGACTCGGACAGGACGACGCGTCCGGGGAGGAACTTCAGGGTGGCCGGGTTCGGCGTGGCTTCGGTCTGGATGAACATGTTGGCATAACTCCGCTGCGCCGGTTCAAGGCCGGCCGGGACATGCGCCCCAGGGCGCACCTGATCATGTGGACCGACCATCGGATTTTCTCAACCTGCGCGGCCTCCCGCGAGAGTGGACATTCGGCTTCGCGCATCCGAGGACGGGCGCTTCGAGGCAACAGAGGAGCCAGCGGTGACCGTGACTGGGGACGAGATGCGCGTGCAGGATCAGCCGGAGGACCTTCGCGAGACCCGGGCGAAGCTCGACGCGGCCGAGGCCGAGGTCGCGGCCCTCAAGGTCCTGCTCGCCCTGCGCACGCACCAGCACGCGCAAGCCTGGCAGGCCGCGCGGCGCGCGGGCCTGGACCTCGACCACGCGCGGGCCGGGACCGACACTGCAGTTGCGGACGCCAGGATCGTCGCGGATGCCACAGCCGCCCACGGCGAGGTGGTCGCCCGCGCCGAGGCACGCACCGATGCGGTCCGCATCGTTCTCGACGCCGTCCTGGCAAGCCTGCGCGTCTGGGGTTTGGACCGGCGCCGGTTCCAGAAGCGCATCGCCCAAGCCGGCCGCGACGCGCCCGTGGCCGGTCCCGGGGCGGAGCGCCACGCGATCCTCCTCGCCGAGGCCCGGCGCATTCTGGGCCGCACCGAATAGCCGATCCGCAGGGTTAACTGCCCCTTAACCCAGCCCTCCCATCGTCGGTCGCGGGACGGACAGCAGGAGGCCAACGGCATGCAGATCAGCGAACACCACGTGCGCGAATGCGCCTATTTCATCTGGGAAAGCGAAGGCCGGATCCACGGCCAGGCCGCGGCGCATTGGATGCGCGCGGAGACCGAGCTGCACGCCAACGCCACGCTGGCGGCGGCGAGCGTGATCCAGGCCGTCACCGCCGAGAAGGCCGCCCTTCCCGCGTCTGCCAAGGTTGCCGCGTCCAAGTCCGCTGCCCCCAAGTCCGCTGCCCCCAAGGCCGCTGCCCCAAAGGCCGCGACGAAGGCCGCCGCGCCGAAGACCGCGAAGGCGGTTGCGCCCCAGGCTGCCGCCAAGCCGGCGGCGCCGAAGCCCGCCCCCGTCAAGGCCGCCGCGAAGCCGACGGCTCCGAAGCCCGTCCGGGCCTCGAAAGCTGCGGTCACCGCTGGGCTGGCCGCCAAGGCGAAGCCCGCCCGCACCCCGGCGGCGATGCACTGACGCACGCCGCACCGGATTGATTTCAGAAGCCCGTCCCCGACCGGGGGCGGGCTTCTGCCGTTCCGGTGCTTCGAAAGGGAACGGGCCTTCCGCCGCCCCGGTTGTTTGCCCTGAAGCGGGCTGGCCTGCGCCGCAACGAGGCTCGCATGCGCGCTGTCATCTTCGACATCGACGGGACCCTGCTCGACAGCGTCGATCTGCATGCCCGCGCCTGGGTGGAAGCCTTCGCGCATTTCGGCGTGGAGACGGATCAGGGCCACGTCCGCAGCCAGATCGGGAAGGGCGGCGACGAACTGATGCCGGTGTTCCTGCCGCAGGAGCGGATCGAACGCGAGGGCAAGACCATCGAGGCGTTCCGGTCGGACCTGTTCAAGCAGAAGTTCCTGCCCGAGGTGCGGCCGTTTCCCGGTGTCCGCGCCCTGTTCGAGCGGATCCGCGCGGATGGCCTCACGATCGCGCTGGCCTCGTCGGGCTAGGGACCCGAGGTAGAGCGCTACACCGAAATCCTGAAAATCGGCGATCTCGTCGATGTCGCCACCAGCTCGGATGACGCCGAGCGGTCTAAACCGCATCCCGACATCTTCCAGGCTGCCCTGACCAAGCTCGGAGCGGGGCGGTCCGACACGGTCCATGCGGTCGGCGACACGCCCTACGATGCCGAGGCCGCGGGGAAGGCCGGCGTGCCGACGATCGGCGTGCTCTGCGGCGGCTTCCCGGAGGCCGACCTCTCGGCGGCGGGCTGCGTGGCGATCTTCCGCGACCCCCAGGATCTCCTCGACGGCTACGACCACTCCCCGCTGGCGCAGCGTTGACGGGCCGCCTGACCCGCGATGTCTATGCGGCGGCCTGCGCTATCCCCATGTTTCACTCGATCTGTTGCAGCGCGGTGACTCGGCGTGATGCCGGCTACGTAAAATCGCGATAGGGGCTGGTGCGGCTTCGGCAAAAGGCGTAGCCAGCCGCCCGCCAACCTGGATCCTTTCAAAGGACGAGCGCTGCGGATGCCTCAGACACATCAGGCCCAACCGGCGATGCGTTTCGTTCCGGCCGCCAAGTCGCTGCCGGATCAGATCGCCGACGCCGTCGCGTGTCGGTCAACCCCGCTGAGCCACCTGCTGCGCCTGATGGCGGCTCTGCAGGCCGAGGGCGGCGACGAGACCCTGCGCCTGCGCCTGCGCGCCCGGATCGGAGCGCCGCTCAACTCGTGATTGCCGGAGCCTGAGGGCTCACGACCGCCGATGGCGCCGCTTGTGCCGTCGGTGTGCGGCCTTGGCCGGCTGCGCGGCCTCTCCAAGCCGCGCCATGCAGGCGTAGTAGATCTGCTTCCCGATCTCCTCGAGTTCCAGACCGCGGGGGTTGGGGGCCGTGAAGACCCGGGCCCGCGCCTCCAGACGGCAGGCTGCGTCCTCCGGGCTGCGAATCGGGGGTTCGGCCCGGGCGGGACTCACGGCCAGCATCAGGCCGATCAGCGTTCCGAACACTCCGCATGCGGATAAACGCTGTCTTGCCCAAGAATCCGGCATTCCGATCGCGATCCTTACTCCACTCCGATGCCGAACTAGAGCGTTTCGCGCGGCGGTGAACCGTCCGAGACTACAGTCTGCGCGTCCGTCAAGGCACGATCCACAGGCAGCGGCCGGCACCCGCGATCGTCATGCATTCGTAGGGCGCGCCGCCGATCAAAGCCCGCTGCTCGACCGAGCCGATCGTCTTCCGATCGATGCTGCGGCAGCCGGCCTCGCCCTCGACCGTACGGCTCGCGCCGGTCGCGGCGTCGACCCGGCGGGCCGCCAGCAGCGTGTCGCACGCCATCGCCTTGGTCGGGTCCTGCGCTGCGGCGGCCCCTGACCAGAGCAGAACGGCAACGAGCGGACTCATTCTGCACAGCATCGCGCGACCTCTCCAGGGCAGCCGCTCGAATCGGGACGGCCGACGAACAGTCGCAAACGCGGCACGGCGCGCGTCGGTTTCAGACCCTAGGCCCAGATGCGACGACGCCCGCCGGAGGGGCGGGCGTCGTTTCATCGAAACAGCCGAGCCGAAGCGCGTGCGCTCAGCGCTTGACCTTGACGTTGGCCTTTCGCGCCGCGTAGCGCGCGTCGCGCTGGGCCTTCTTGGCGTGAAGTTCGGCCGACTTGCGCTCCTGCGCGGCGGCAAGCTCTGCGACTTCGCGGGCAAGCTGGGCAGCCAGCTCCGTTTCCTCGCGCTCACGCTTCTCTTCGGCGGCCTTCAGCTCGGCGGCGATGCGCGCGGCCTCACGCTCGCGGGTACGCTCCTCGCGCGCCTTCGTGATCTCGGCCCGGGCCTTGGCCTTGGCGATGACCTCCGGATCGTCGGCCGGGGGGCGCGCCTTGAACTTGGCCAGCAGGGCAGCCTTGGCACTCTGGGAGTGCTGGCGGCGGTCGTCGAAATTTCTGTAGTCGAATGCGCTCATCTGACCTTTCTCAGTTCAATACGTTCGACATGCACAGGGACATCCGGCCACGCCGGTGCGGGACCTCTCGTCTGCAGATCCCGATGCCGTCCTCGGACCTCGGAACCATGCCGACCCATCGGCTGTACCGATGGTTCGACCCGAACGCTCAGCGGACGCCGCAGCGCTCGGGTCGAACCAAGGTTTGAAAACGGTTAGCCTTTAGCCGGAGCCCCGGCGGCGATGCAATCGTGGGAACACGTTCGGCCCGCTGACACAGCGACAATCCACACCGTCTCTGTAAGAGTCTCACCCGGCGATGCAGAAAAACATCAAGCGCCGGTGGCAACGGACGCCTCAGCGAGTGAGAGGCCAGTATGGCACCGCGCTGTCCGTAAGATAGGACGGGTCCGAGGAGGCGGCAAGATGACCAACCTGTATTGGCCGTCACCCTGACAGACGGCCCGAGGCCGAGCGCAGGTCATTCGGCATCACGGATCGCGCGCCGACACTCCAGCCGACGTGTTCCCACTGATTCACCTTCACGTGTTGCAACCCTGATTTGCAGCAGCGACAACTTTGCGTCGCCGGGCGGCGCGATCCGATCTGCGGAAGGGCTTCGTGGTGCTTGGGAGCGTCGTACTCGGCCTACGGGTATCGGTGGCGATAGGCCGCCAGGGCTGTGCCTCGGCGCATCACAATCGGGCACGGCTTCTCGATCCAGCACCGACGCGGTCTATCGGGTCGAACTGGCGTTCGCTTCGGCGACGAACGCTATGAGCTCAAGAATGAGGCACCCTGGCGTCCCGAACTGCTCGCTCTCGCTGCCGATATCGCGATGCACAATAATGAGGCACGTGCTCTAAGGCTCCGCCGCCGAACCTGTCGGCACGAGGCCTGCTAAACCCAGCCACGCTGATCCCAGTGCCGAATTGAGCCGCGCCATGCCCGAACCCGTACCGTCATCCGCCGCCGCGTTCGATCCGGAGGCCACCATCGCGGCGACCGCGCCGCTTCTCGGCATCGCCATCGACGCCGGGTGGACGGCTGCGATCGCGGCCAATCTGCGCGTCCTCGCGGCGGCGGCGACGCTGCTGACCGAATTCCCGCTCCCCGATGCGGTCGAGGCCGCGCCGAGGTTCGAAGCGTGAGCGCGGCGCCTCCGATGGATGCGGCGTCGATCGCCGCCGCGGTCGCCAGCCGGCGCAGCACCGCGCGGGACGTGGTTGCGCAGACCCTCGACCGGATCGCGCGGACCGACGGTCGCGTCAACGCCTTCACCGACGTGCTCGCAGCCCGCGCCCTGGCCCGGGCCGAAGCCCTCGACGCCGCCCTCGGTGAAGGCGCCACTGCCGGACCGCTCGCGGGCGTGCCGTTCGCGGTCAAGAACCTCATCGACGTCGCGGGCCTGCCCACCCGGGCGGGCGCGAAGATCAACCGGGCGCATCCGCGGGCCCAGCGGGACGGCGCCCTGGTGCGCCGGCTCGAGGCGGCCGGGGCGATCCTCGTCGGGGCGCTCAACATGGGCGAATACGCCTATGACTTCACCGGCGAGAACATCCACGACGGGGACGCCCACAACCCGCACGCGCTGGATCACATGACCGGCGGCTCATCCAGCGGATCCGGGGCTGCGCTGGCTGCCGGAATGGTGCCGCTGACGCTGGGCTCGGATACCAACGGCTCGATCCGGGTGCCCGCCGCGTTCTGCGGCTGTTTCGGGTTGAAGCCGACCTACGGCCGGCTCAGCCGCGCCGGGAGCTTCCCCTTCGTCGGAAGCCTCGACCATCTCGGGCCGATGGCCCGCAGCGTCGCCGATCTCGCCCTAGCGTACGACGCCATGCAGGGCCCGGATCCGGACGATCCCGTGGCGACGACCCGCGCAGCCGAGCCGGTCCTGCCGGTTCTGGAATCCGGCATCGACGGCCTGCGGATCGCGGTGGCGGGCGGCTATTTCGCCCGTGGCGGCGATCCGGACGCGTTCGCCGCGGTGGCGCACGTCGCCGAGGCCCTCGGCGTAGACCGGGTGGTCGATCTGCCGGAGGCCCATCGCGCCCGGGCCGCCGCCTACCTGATCACCGCGACCGAGGGCGCGACGCTCCACCTCGACCGCCTGCGCACCCGGCCGGGGGATTTCGACCCGGCGGTGCGGGACCGGCTGATCGCCGGCGCGATGATCCCGGCGCCCTTCGTCGAGCGGGCGCAGCGCTTCCGCCGCTGGTACCGGGACGCGGTGCTCGACCTGTTCGGCGGCCTCGACGTGATCCTGGCGCCCGCCACCCCCTGCCGGGCTCCGAAGGGTGGCCAGACCCACTTCGTGCTCGACGGCGTGAGTCTGCCGGTGCGGGCCAATATCGGCGTGTTCACGCAGCCGATCTCGTTCATCGGCCTGCCGGTGGTCGGCGTGCCGGTCCGGCTGGACGACGGGTTGCCGCTCGGTGTTCAGGTGATTGCCGCCCCCTGGCGGGAGGATCTGGCCCTGCGTGTCGCCCGCCACCTCGAACGGACGGGTGTCTGCAAGGCGCCCATCGCGGAGCTGACCTGATGGTGATCGACGATTTTGCCGTGAAGGCCGAGGTCGAGGCCGCGTTCCGGGCCTACGAAACCGCGCTCACCACCAACGACGTCCCGACCCTGGAGGCGCTGTTCCGGGACGATCCGCTGACCATCCGCTACGGTATCGGCGAGAACCTCTACGGCATGGACGCCATCCGCGCCTTTCGCCGCGCCCGCTCGCCCGTGGGCCTGGAGCGCACCCTGGCGCAGACCCAGATCACCACCTATGGGCGCGATGCCGCCACCGCCATGACGCTGTTCACCCGCGCGTCCGCACCCGGGAAGATCGGCCGCCAGAGCCAGACCTGGATGCGCTTCCCCGAGGGCTGGCGGGTTGTCGCCGCGCATGTGAGCCTGATCGACGGCGACTAAGGCGCTCTGCGCCGAAGTGAACACCGGTTCGGAGCACGAGCGCGTTTTGAAAATAAGGGTTTGGTGCTGCGCATCAATACAACGCGCGCACGACACGACGGGAGACCGTAAGCCTTCCGTCCATCCCACCCAATCCCCCTCATCCTGAGGTGCCGGAGCGCAGCGCAGGCACCGAAGGAGGCTTCCAGGGATCGCGCGGCTGGCTGGAGGCCTCCTTCGCGGATCGCTGCACGCGCACCTTAGGATGAGGGGGATTGGGTGGGATCGCTCGTGACCCAGCCGCGGGGTTCTGTCGTGCACCATGGGCAACGCAATCAGTCACCGTTCCAGCTCCCCGGGGCGAGTGGCCGCGGGCTTGCATACGGTCGAGTGTATTCCCGGCCGTCCTGGCCCGGACCGACGCGAGTACCCGATCCAAGATGCTGTCCCGTCTGAGAAAACTCGGCGCCCGTGCGGCGCTGGCCGGCGCCCTGGCGCTCTCCGCGAGCACCGCTGCCCTCGCGCAGGGGACGCTGCGGATCGGCATGACCGCCTCCGACATCCCGCTGACCACAGGGCAGACCGACAACGGCGGCGAGGGCATGCGCTTCCTCGGCTATACGGTCTATGACGGGCTGATCAATTGGGACCTGTCGAGCGCGGAACTCGCCTCCGACCTCGTGCCCGGGCTGGCCACCAGCTGGGCCGTCGATCCCGCCGACAAGACCAAGTGGACCTTCAAGCTCCGGCCCGGCGTGAAATTCCACGACGGGTCCGACTTCACCGCCGACGCGGTGGTGTGGAACCTCGACAAGCTCCTGAAGGCCGACGCGCCGCAATATGACCCCCGCCAGTCGGCGCAGGGCAAGACACGCATCCCGGCCGTGGCAAGCTACCGCGTGGTCGATCCGTTGACGGTGGAGATCACCACCAAGGCGCCGGACGCGACGCTGCCTTACCAGATCGCCTGGATCATGATGTCGTCGCCTGCCCAGTGGGAGAAGCTGGGCAAGTCCTGGGACGCCTTCGCCAAGCAGCCCTCGGGCACCGGCCCGTGGAAGCTGACCCTGTTCGCCCCGCGCGAGCGCGCCGAGATGGTTCCGTTCAAGGAGTACTGGGACAAGGACCGGGTGCCGAAGCTCGACAAGCTGGTGCTGATCCCGCTGCCCGAGGCCAATGCCCGGACCGCGGCGCTCCGCTCCGGCCAGGTCGACTGGATCGAGGCGCCCGCGCCGGATTCCGTGGCCTCGCTCAAGGGCGCCGGCTTCACCATCGTCACCAACGCCTATCCGCACAACTGGACGTGGCACCTGTCGCGCATCGAGGGCTCGCCCTGGAACGACATCCGGGTGCGCAAGGCCGCCAACCTCGCCATCGACCGTGATGGGCTCAAGGAATTGCTCGGCGGCCTCGCCATCCCCGCTAAGGGCTTCATGCCGCCCGGCCACCAGTGGTTCGGCCATCCGACCTTCGACGTGAAGTACGATCCGGAGGCCGCCAAGAAGCTGCTCGCGGAAGCCGGCTACAGCCCCGCCAAGCCGCTGAAGCTGAAGGTCGCGATCTCGGCCTCGGGCTCGGGCCAGATGCAGCCGCTGCCGATGAACGAGTTCATCCAGCAGAACCTCGCCGACGTGGGCATCCAGGTCGATTACGAGGTGGTCGAGTGGAACACGCTGATCAACATCTGGCGGGCCGGCGCCAAGGCCGAGATCTCCCGCGGCGTCTCGGCGATCAACTATTCGTACTTCATCCAGGATCCGTTCACCGGCTTTATCCGCCATCTGCAGTGCAATTTCGCTCCGCCGAACGGCACAAACTGGGGTTATTATTGCGACCCCGCGATGGACAAGCTGTTCGATCAGGTCCGCAACACCTTCGACAAGGCCGAGCAGACCAAGGTCCTGGAGAAGATTCACGAGAAGTACGTTGACGACGCGCTGTTCATCATGATCACGCACGACGTCAATCCGCGGGCGATGAGCCCCAAGGTGAAGGGCTTCGTTCAGGCGCAGAACTGGTTCCAGGACTTTTCGAAGATCACCATCGCGACGGCGGGGCGGTAGCACCAGCGCCACCGTCTCCCTCCCCCCTCTGCGGGGGAGGGTGCCGAGCGGAGCGAGGCGGGAGAGGGGAGCGACGGTGCAGGATGAGGCCCCGGCCTTCATGAAGGTCACGGCTATTCCTGAAGCCGGGTTCCCCTCTCCCGACCCCCTTCGGGGGCCACCCTCCCCCGCAGAGGGGGGAGGGAGGTTCGGCGGCGACGATAGATCTAGCGGCCAAAAGGCAAACAATGCTGCTCTACACCCTCAAACGACTGGTCTCCGCCACACCCGTGGCGTTCGGTGTCAGCATCGTGTGCTTCCTGCTCGTCCATCTCGCGCCGGGCGATCCGCTGAGCGCGATCCTGCCGGCCGACGCCACCCAGGCGACCATCGACGAGATGCGCGCCGCCTACGGGTTCGATAAGCCGCTGCCGGTCCAGTACGCGATCTGGCTCTGGCACGTGCTGCACGGCGATCTCGGCATCTCGATCGCCACCGGCCGACCGGTGCTGGGCGAGGTCAGCCGCGCGGTGGTCAACTCCCTGATCCTCGCCTCCGTGGCGACCGTGATCGGCTTCACCTTCGGCACGCTGTTCGGCTTCGTGGCGGGCTATCACCGCAACTCGCTCGCCGACCGGGCGGCCTCCGCGCTCTCGGTCTTCGGCGTGAGCGTGCCGCATTACTGGCTCGGCATGGTGCTGGTGATCGTGTTCTCGGCGACGCTGGGCTGGCTGCCGCCGACCGGCGCCGGGCCCGACGGCTCGGGCAACTGGCGGCCGGATTTCGACCACCTGCGCTACCTGCTCCTGCCCGCGATCACCATGTCGGTGATCCCGATGGGCATCATCGCCCGCACGGTCCGGGCGCTGGTGGCCGACATCCTGTCCCAGGATTTCGTCGAGGCCCTGCGCGCCAAGGGCATGGACGAGCGCGGCGTGTTCAAGCACGTCGTGCGCAACGCCGCTCCGACCGCGCTCGCCATCATGGGCCTGCAGCTCGGCTACCTGCTCGGCGGCTCGATCCTGGTCGAGACCGTGTTCGCATGGCCGGGCACAGGATTCCTGCTCAACGCCGCGATCTTCCAGCGCGACCTGCCCCTGCTGCAGGGTTCGATCCTCGTGCTGGCGATGTTCTTCGTGCTGCTCAACCTGCTGGTGGACGTGATGCAGACCGCCCTCGACCCGCGCATCGAGCGCGCCTGACCCGGAGGCCATGATGACCGCGCCCGTCACCGCCGCCTCACTGGCCCTCGATGGCGGCGTGCTCGCCGTCGACGACATCGCCCCGGAGGCCGCCTTCGCGCCGTCGCGCGGGTTCTGGGGCCATGTCGGGCACCGGCTGGTGCGCGACCCCGTCGCCATGGGCGCCGGCGCCGTGATCCTTCTCGTGGTCCTCATCGCGATCCTGTCGCCCTGGATCACCCCGATGGATCCCTACAAGGGCTCCATGATCCGCCGTTTGAAGCATGTCGGCGACGCGACCTACTGGCTGGGCTCCGACGAGCTCGGCCGCGACATGATCAGCCGGCTGATGCTGGGCTCGCGGCTGTCGCTGTTCATCGGCGTCACCCCCGTGCTGATCGCCTTCGTGATCGGCTCCGGCCTCGGGATCCTGGCCGGCTACGTCGGCGGCTGGACCAACACGATCCTGATGCGCACCATCGACGTGTTCTTCGCGTTTCCCTCGGTCTTGCTGGCGATCGCTCTTTCCGGTGCGCTCGGCGCGGGCATCTTCAACTCGATCGTCTCGCTGACCTGCGTGTTCGTGCCCCAGATCGCCCGGGTGGCCGAGAGCGTCACCACCGGCATCCGCAGGCGCGACTACATCGACGCCGCCAAGCTCTCGGGAGCCTCGGCGCTGACGATCATGCGCGTGCAGGTGCTGGGCAACGTCGTCGGCCCGATCTTCGTCTATTCCACGAGCCTGATCTCGGTCTCGATGATCCTGGCCTCGGGCCTGTCGTTCCTCGGCCTCGGCGTGCGCCCGCCGGAGCCCGAATGGGGCCTGATGCTCAACACCCTGCGCACCGCGATCTACGTCAATCCGGTCGTCGCCGCCCTGCCGGGCGTGTGCATCTTCGTCGTCTCGATCGCCTTCAACCTGTTCTCGGACGGCCTGCGCGCCGCCATGGAAATCCGCCAATGACGGGGATTCGCCAGTGAGCGTCATCCCGGACGCCGCCGATCCGTTCGCCCGCGACCGCGGCGGACCCGCCCAGCCGCTCCTGTCGGTCTCGGGGCTGATCAAGCACTTCCCGGTCCGCAAGGCCGGCGGCAAGAAACAGGTGGTCCGCGCCGTCGACGGTGTCGATTTCGACGTCCTGAAGGGCGAGACGCTCGGCATCGTCGGCGAGTCCGGCTGCGGCAAGTCCACCACCGCCAAACTGCTGATGGGCCTGATCGAGCGCGATTCCGGCACGATGCTGTACGACGGCCAGGCGATCGGCGAGCGCGCCATGCCGTGGCGGGCCTATCGCCGCCAGGTCCAGATGGTGTTCCAGGACAGCTACGCGTCGCTCAACCCGCGCATGACAGTGGAGCAGTCGATCGCGTTCGGCCCCAAGGTCAACGGCGTGCCGGGGCGCGAAGCGGTGGAGCGCGCCCGCGCGCTGCTGGCCCGGGTCGGCCTGGAGCCCAAGCGCTTCGCCGGGCGCTATCCGCACGAGATCTCGGGCGGCCAGCGCCAGCGGGTCAACATCGCCCGCTCGCTCGCCCTGGAGCCGCGACTGGTGCTCCTCGACGAGGCGGTCTCGGCGCTCGACAAATCGGTGGAGGCGCAGGTGCTGAACCTGCTCCTCGACCTGAAGGCCGAGTTCGGCCTGACCTACATCTTCATCAGCCACGATCTGAACGTGGTGCGCTTCATCTCCGACCGGGTGATGGTGATGTATCTCGGCCGGGTCTCCGAGATCGGCCCGTCCGACACCGTACTCGACGCCCCGGCCCATCCCTACACCGAGGCACTGCTCGCCTCGATGCCCTCGCTCGACCCCGACAACCGCACGCAGGCGGCGCTGCTGGCCGGCGACCCGCCGAATCCGATCGACCCGCCCTCGGGCTGCCGCTTCCATCCCCGCTGCGCCCTGGCCGAGGGCGTCTGCGCCGAGACCGAACCGCCGCTCGATCCGATCCGGCCGCTGCACCGCGTCGCCTGCCTCGCCCGACAGCCCGGGTCCGGCCATTCCGCGGCACCCGCCGCGGCGCTGGCCGCATGAGCACGCCGATGTCCTCTCCAGAACCCGCCGTCGCACTCAAGGACCTGCGCGTCGCCTTCGGCAAGGTTCAGGTCGTCGACGGCGTCGACCTGACCGTCGAGCGCGGTCAGGCCCTGGCGCTCATCGGCGAATCCGGCTCCGGCAAGAGTGTGACCCTGCGGGCGATCCTGCGCCTGTTCCCGGAGGGGCGCAGCCGGATCGAGGGCGGGATCCTGGCCGCCGGCAAGGACGTGCAGGCGCTGACCAAGCGCCAGCTCGCCGATTTCCGCGGCGGCGACGTCTCGATGATCTTCCAGGAGCCTCTGCTCGCCTTCGACCCGGTCTATACGGTCGGCCAGCAGATCACCGAGGCGATCCGGCGGCACGAGACGATCTCCAAGGACGAGGCCCGCAAGCGGGCGCTGGCCCTGTTCGAGCGCGTCCGGATCCCGAGCCCGGAGCGGCGGCTCGACAACTACCCGCACGAGATGTCGGGCGGCATGCGCCAGCGGGCCATGATCGCGCTGGCGCTGTCCTGCCACCCGCAGGTGCTGCTGGCCGACGAGCCCACCACGGCGCTCGACGCCACGGTGCAGATCCAGGTGCTGCTGCTGCTCCGCGAACTCCAGCGCGATCTCGGCCTGTCGATCGTGATCGTCACGCACGATCTCGGCGCGGCGGTCGAGGTCGCCGACCGGATCGCCGTGATGTACGCGGGCAAGATCGTCGAGACCGGCACCGCCCATCAGGTGGTGCTGAACCCGCACCACCCCTACACGATCGGCCTCCTGCGCAGCCGCGCGGAAGGAGCGCTCGCCAAGGGCTCCCGGTTGGAGACCATCCCGGGCAGCCCGCCGGATCTCGCGAACCGGCCGCCGGGCTGTCCCTTCGCGCCGCGCTGCTTCCTGGCGGAGGAGCGCTGCCGCCGGGAGATGCCGCCGGTCGCCGCGATCGCCGCCGGCCACGACGTCGCCTGCTGGCGCACCGCGGAAGCCTCGGCCGCCTACCGCGCCGGGCCGACTCCGGTGCGCGCCGCGGAGCCGGTCCCGGCCTGACCTCGACGCCTGCGCGCGGAGTCTTTATCCGGCTTCGCGCGGCCCGGTTGTGGGCCGTCCGGGCGTGCCGATGAGCCAATCCTCCTCCGAGATCCTGCTCGTTCCCCGGGGCGAGGCCGGCCATTTCCTGCCGGCCGCGCTCGGCTGGATGGGCAAGCCGATCACCGTGACAGTCGATCCGGGCGCGGCGCGCCACGTCCTCTGCCTGCCGGTGCTCGATTTCGTCCGCCTGGGTTTCCCCGAGGCCAACGGGCGGCTCGATCTCCTCACCCCCGGCGATGTCGAGACTCTGCGCACCGGGCGCGCGGCGCTGCTGCTCGATCTCTCGAACGAGGGCCCGGGCCTGCACGCCCCGACCTTCGAGGCGCTCCACCGCAACCTCGACGGCCTCGGCATCCCCCGCGACGGGGTCGTGCTCGTGTCCCAGAACCACCTGTTGCGGCTGGATTACGAGCGGCTTTACGGCGAGGGCCTGCGCTTCTGGACGTTCGAGTTCTTCCCGCTCCAGGTCGCCCTCTGGCTCGACGCGGAAGCGGGCCCGCGCCTCTTCCCGCAGCACCCGCTCGATCGCACCAGCTATGCACCGTTCGCGCGGGGCGCGGGTCCGGCGCGCTTCCTGTGCCAGAACGCGGCCCTGCGCTGGCACCGGGTGCTGCTCTACCGCTGGTTCCAGCTCAACGGCCTGGACCGCGACGGTGTGATCTCCTTCCACGGCATCGGCACCGACAACCCGAAGGCGGGCGGCATCGACGTGTTTCACAGGCCGCCGGAGATCGAGGCCGCCTTCGGCCCGCTGCTGGCCGATATGGCGACCTGGATCCCCCGCCGGGCCCAGCGGATCGACGCCGACCGGGGCACCGACATGGTGATGACCCTGGACACGCGCGCCTACGCCGATTGCGACCTGACGGTGATCTCGGAGACCGACTTCTTCGAACCGGGCGTGGAGCGGATCACCGAGAAATCCCTGAAGGCCGCCGCGACCGGTCTGCCCTTCGTGATGGTCGGCGCCCCGCGCGCCGTGGCGCGGCTCTCCGAACTGGGCTTCCACACCTTCGAAGACCTGATCGACCACGGCTACGACCCGATCAGCGACCCGATCGAACGCCTGCCGCAGGTGTTTCGCGCGATCGAGCGGGCCTGGACAGACTGCAAGGCGGACCGCCCGGCCTGGCACCGCCGGGCGCGGGAGCAGACCGAGGCGAACGTCGCGCATGCGCGGAGCGGTCTGCTGCGGCAGCTGGATCGCGTGATGGTCGCGCCCCTCGTCGCGCGGCTGGCCCGGTTCGCCGAAACCGGCGCGATCGTGTCCTGAACGGGCTCCATCTCACAGCATCTGGCGCAGCGTCTCCGCCAGGCGCCGCACCGCCGGCGCGATCGCCCGGTCGGGCACGGCGGCGTAGCCGAGCAGCAGCCCGGACTCCGGCACCCCCGCGTGATAGGCCGAGAGCGCCACCGCGGAGATCCCGGCCCGGCCGAGGGCTGCCGCCGCGGCGGCATCGGTGAGGCTTGGCGCCCAGACCGGCCCCGGCCGCGCGATGAGGTGCATCCCGCCCTCCATCGGGTCGACCGCGATCACGTCCGCGGCGAATGTCGCGGCGGCCTCCACCAGGGCCTCCTGGCGCAAGGCGTAGAGGCGGCGGGTCCGGCGCAGATGGCCGGCGAGGTGCCCGTCCTCGATGAAGCGCGCGAGCGCCCACTGGCCGATCCCGGGCGGGGCGGGGCCGATCTCGGCGAGCGCCTGATTCACCGGGGTCACCAGCCCCCGGGGAAGGACGAGGTAGCTCAGGCCGAGGGCCGGCAGCAGGAGCTTGGAGAAGCTGCCCACGTAGATGACCCGGCCCGACCGATCGAGGGCGCGCAACGGCGCGAGCGGACGGCCGGCATACCGGTAGGCGCCGTCGTAATCGTCCTCGACGATCCAGCCCGAGACCGAATCCGCCCAGGCCAGGAGGTCGAGGCGGTTCTCCAGGCTCATCGTGTGGCCGAGGGGGTAATGGTGGGCCGGCGTCACCACGGCGAGCCGCGCGCCGGGCGCCAGGAGGGCCGCGCGGGATGCGGACAACCCGCCCGATCCGACCGGGATCGGCACCGGCCGCAGGCCCGCGCTGGCGAGCGCCTGGGCAATCCCGGGAAATCCCGGCTCCTCCACCAGGGCGGTCTCCCCGGGGTCGAGCAGCAGCTCCGCGAGCAGCCGCAGGCTCTGCCGGATACCGGCCGTGACGATCACGTCGTCGGCCACGCAGACGACGCCCCGTGCCTGCGCCAGATAGGCCGCGATGGCGCCGCGCAACGCCGGCGAGCCGCGGGGATCCGGCGGCTCGGCCGGTCCATGGCGCCATTCGGCCTGGAGCAGGCGCGCCCAGACCGCGTACGGGAAGGCATCGGGTGCCGGACGGCCCAACGCGAAGGCGTCGGGCGCGGTGGATCCCGCCATGTACCGCTGCCGCGGCGTCGCGGTGAGGCCGGCACCCCGGCGCGACAGGTTGGGCACCGGTGCGACCGACGCGCCCACGGGTCGGACCGCAGACGGCACCGAATCGTCCGGCAGGGTCGCGGCGACGCGCGTGGCCGAGCCGGGGCGGGCCGTCAGGTAGCCTTCGGCGACGAGCTGTTCGAGGGCGAGCACCACCGTGCCGCGGGCGCAGGCGAGATCGGCGGCCAGCACGCGCGAGGCCGGAAGCCGGGCCCCGCGCGGCAGCCGGCGGTCGAGGATCGCCCGACGCAACGCCTCCCGAAGCTGCGCGTGGAGCGGCAGCGGGTTCGCGGGGTCGAGGCTGACGGGCAGCGGAAGCGGGGCTCTGGACATCCCGGCACGTGGTCCAGTCGCATTTCAGGAATTGGACCTTTCCTCTGGTCCACCAAACCGTCAAGCACCCCGGGCAAACGACGCGTCTGTGTGATCCGACAGGACGAGGCCCGTGTACCAGCCGCCACATTTCAGGGACGATGCTCGGGAGGCCCAGCAGGCGCTGATCCGCGCCTATCCGCTCGGCCTCCTGATCACCGCCGGGCCGGGGGGCCTGACCGCCAACCCGATCCCGTTCCTCCTCGACGAAGGCGGCGCGCACGGGATCCTGCGTGCGCATCTCGCGCGCGCCAACCCGCAGGGCGTGGATCTGGCTGCGGTCGCCGAATGCCTCGTGGTGTTCCAGGGGCCTCAGGGCTACGTCACCCCGAGCTGGTACGCGAGCAAGCGGGTTCATGGCCGCGTCGTCCCGACCTGGAACTACGCCACCGTCCATGCCTGGGGCCGCCCACGCGTGATCGCGGATGCGGCATGGCTGCGGCGCCAGATCGCCGATCTCACGGCGCTCCGGGAAGGGTCGCGCGCCGAGCCCTGGGCGGTCTCCGACGCGCCGGAGGCGTTCGTGGCGGCGCAGGTTCAGGCGCTGATCGGCGTCGAGATCCCGATCACGCGTATCGAGGGGAAGTGGAAGATGAGCCAGAACAGGCCGGAGCCCGACCGGGCCGGCGTGATCGCAGGATTCCAGGCCGCGGGCGAGGCGGAACTCGCCGAACTGGTCGCCGAGCGGAGCCGGTCATGAGCGCGCGCGTCGACGAGTTCGGCCAACCGATCGGGCCGGCTTTGCCGGACTGGACGCCGCGTCCGCACCCGCCCCGGATGCCGATGGAGGGCCGCACCTGCCGGGTCGTGCCCCTCGACGCCGAGGCCCACGCGTCCGGTCTGTTCGCAGCCTACAGCGCAGCGCCCGATCGGCGGACGTGGACTTATCTCCCCGACGCGATGCCCGAGAGCGAGGCAGCGTTCCGCGAGCGTCTCGAAGCCCGGGCGGCGAGCCGGGATCCGCTGTTCCATGCGATCCTCGACCGCGAGAGCGGCGAGCCCTTAGGCATCGCCTCGTATCTCAGGATCGACGCGGCCAACGGCGTGATCGAGGTCGGGCACCTGCATTTCGGGCCGGGCCTGCAGCGTACCCCAGCCTCGACCGAGGCCATGGCTCTGATGATGACCCGCGCCTTCGACGCGCTCGGCTACCGCCGCTACGAGTGGAAGTGCGACAGCCTCAACGCCCCATCCCGTGCGGCGGCCCTGCGCCTGGGCTTCACCTTCGAGGGCATCTTCCGGAATGCCACCGTGGTGAAGGGCCGCTCGCGCGACACCGCGTGGTTCTCGATCACCGATGCGGACTGGCCGAAGGTCCGTGCCGGTTTTGAAGCGTGGCTCGATCCCGCGAATTTCGACGCGGAGGGCCGCCAGCAGCGCTCGCTCGCCGATCTGCGCGGAGCGGCGGGCTGAGGCGACCCCTCCGGCGAAGCCACGACGGACGCGTTGAGGCTGCTTGGGACGCGCAACGAACGGCCTCCCGTTCGATCAAGGCAAGTAGATCCGACCTGGGAACGTAGTGTAACAGACAGAGAAACCCAATCGGCTCCGGCGGAAAGCGGCGCGCACCGCAATGCAGACCGGTTCACGACACATGGCGAAGATGTTAATCGTGTCGTCATATTCGAAGACTCCGAGTCTGAGCGCGGAAAATCATGCCCTTGCTCGCATACCTCTGGAAGATCGATCTGTAGGCGACAGAAAATACAGAGCATGCGCGGCCCCATGTTTCGCTCCGGACGTCTCTCTTTGCGGTCGTCGGGTTCCTCGGCCTCGCGCTCATCGCCGATGTCGCGGCGCGGGCGTGGCATGCCTGGGACGTTGTGACCGCGTCGGAGATCGCCAAGCGCGATGCCGTCGCCGACAAGGCTGTCTTGAACGCATTGCAGGCACTTCGATTCGAGCGAAGCAACAGCCTCTCCAGCCTCAAGGCGAGCACCGGGGAGGCCCGGACCGCTATCGAGCGGCTCGCCAAGATCCGCTTGGAAGTCGATGCGACGATGCGGGAGATCGGTTTGCAGGCGGCCGGGTTCGCCGATCCCGAGCTGACCGTCGCGACGCGTGCGATGGATCAGGTCGTGGCCGCGACGGAAGTCGCGGTCGAGCGGGCGCGGCAGGTCATGACGTCGATGTCGGCCGTCATCGGGGCGGTATTGCTCGTGGTCCTGGGCGGCCTGGCGATCACGCAGTTCCGCGTCGTCCGGCCGCTCGGCGCCATGCAGGGGACGATGTCCAGGCTCGGCGCCGGCGATCTGGACGTCCGGATCCCGGGCTTGAACCGCCGGGACGAGATCGGCGCGATGGCGGCGGCCGTGCAGCTGTTCAAGGACAACCTGATCCGCACCCGGGCCCTGGAGGCCGAGACCGCTCAGGCACGGTTGGCCGCCGAGGACCAGCGCAGGACCGTCATGCGGCAACTGGCCGATGGCTTCGAGCGGGCGGTCGGCGGCATCATCGGCCTCGTCTCGGCCTCGGCTACGGAGTTGCAGGCCACAGCCCAGACCATGAGCGCCACCGCAGCCCAGACCGCCGACCAGTCGACCACGGTCGCGGCCGCCGCCGAGGAGGCGGCCAGCAACGTCGGCACCGTGGCGGCCGCCGCCGAGGAACTGGGCTCCTCGGTTCACGAGATCGGCCGGCAGGTGCAGGGCTCCGCGGAACTCGCGACGGCAACGGCTTCGGAGGCCGATCGGACCACCGCGCTGGTGCAGGAGCTGAGCGGGGCGGTCACGCGCATCGGCGACGTGGTCGGCCTGATCGCCTCGATCGCGAGCCAGATCAACCTTCTTGCGCTCAACGCCACGATCGAGGCGGCGCGGGCCGGCGAGGCGGGCCGGGGATTCGCGGTGGTGGCTTCGGAGGACAAGGCGCTCGCCGAGCAGACCGCCAGGGCGACCGACGAGATCTCCGGGCAGATCACGCGGATCCAGGCCTCGACCGGCCAAGCAGTGGTGGCGATCGGAGCGATCACCGCACGGATCCAGGATCTCAGCGACGTGGCGACCACGATCGCCGCGGCGGTGGAGCAACAGGGATCGGCGACCCAGGAGATCGTGCGCAACGTCACCCAGGCGGCGCAGGGCACCGGCGCGGTGACGAGCAATGTCGCGGGCGTGGCGCATGCGGCCGAGGAGACGGGGGCAGCGGCGAGCCAGGTCCTCGGGGCCGCTTCCGAACTCTCGCGCCAGTCCGAACACCTCACGGCTGAGGTCGCTCGCTTCCTCGCGACGGTGCGGTCCGCGTAGACCGACGGGGCGCCCGTCTCGGGCGTTTCCCGCTGCCGCCGGTCCACCGCCGCGCAGGCCGGACCTCAGCTCCGCCCTGCACCGCCCAAAAACGCCTCTGCGGTGCGCAGGCTCAGCGCCATGATGGTCAGCGCCGGGTTGGCGGCTAGCGAACTCGGGAAGGTCGAGCCGTCGCAGATCCACAAATTGTCGATGTCGAAGCTGCGGCCCTGCGGGTCGACCACGGCGCTCGACCCGTCGCGGCCCATCCGGCAGGTGCCCAGCGTGTGGGCGACGCGCTCCAGCACCCAGATGTCGTCGGCGCCGGCTTGTTCCCACAGGTCGCGCATGACCCGCGTGGCGTGGGCGTTGAGGCTTTTCTCGTTGGTGCCGTAGCCGAAGCTGATCTGGGGCTTGCGCATCCCACGCGCGTCGGTCTCGTCCGCCAGCGTCAGCACGTTGGCGTCGCAGGGCAGGGTCTCGCCGTTGATGCCGATACCGGCGAGATTGTTGTAGCGGTCGAGATAGTCGAGCAGTGGCTTGCCCCACAAACCGCGCCCGCGCGCAACAGCGTTGCCGAAGGTCACCGGCACCACGCCGAGGCTCTGGATCAGGTAGCCGCCGGCGAAATCCGAGCCCGCGCGGATGAAGTCCTCGGTGATGAGCGACGAGGGATAGCCGCGGTTCATCCGCACCGCGTGCGGGAAGGTCCCCCAGACTTGCGTCGCCACATGGCCCATGTAGTTCCGGCCGATCTGGTCGCTCGAATTGGCGAGGCCGCAATGCAGCAGCAGCCGCGGCGTCTCGACGGCGCCGGCGCAGAGGAAGACCGTGGCGCAGCGCTGGCGCCGGTCCTGGCCGTCCTGCCGGTAGACCACGGCGGTGATGCGCCCGTCCGTGCCGCGCTCCAGGCCGTGCACGAAGGCCTCGGCCCGGATCTCCGCGCCGCGGGCCAGCGCCATCGGCAGGTAGGTGACGTCCATGCTGGCCTTGGCGCCGTTGCGGCAGCCCTGGTGGCAGTAGCCGCAATTGATGCAGGCGCCGCGGCGGGGTCCGTCCTCCGACTGGAAGTCCCGGGAGACCACGGCCGCGGGCGCGTCGGCCCAGCGGATGCCCCGGGCTTCGCAGGCCTGCGCCATGATCTGCGCGGGGCCGTTGCGCGGCACCGGGGGCAGGGGATAGCGCCGGTCGGCATCCCACGGATAGCTCTGCGCCCCCGAGACGCCGAGGAACCGCTCCACGCGCTCATAAAACGGCAGCAGGTCGTCGTAGCCGAGGGGCCAGTCGACGCCCTCGCCGGTCTCCGTGTGGAGCCGCAGGTCGCGGGCATCGGCCCGGGGCACGAAGGCGCCCCAGTGCAGCGTCGAGCCGCCGACGCCGGTGCCGCTGTTGTTGCCGCCGAACGCCTCCGGCGTGGAGCCGCCGCTGAGGCGCTCATCCGTCCAGTAGATCTCGTCCGCCAGGGTCTCGTCGAAGGCGAAACGTTCCGGCGTGAAGTTCGGTCCGGCCTCCAGGGCCACGACCTTCAGGCCCGCCGCGGCGAGGCGGGCGAGGAGCGGCGCGCCGCCCGCCCCGGTGCCGACGATCACCGCATCGACGACGTCAGCCTCGCGGTAGGTCCGCATCCCCGCGAAGTTCATCGTACAGTCTCCCCGTGTGACGGTCGTGGTTCCCAGGCTTCGGGCGTGTCGAGCCCGACCGCGTGGAAGCCGGGCAGGTCCGTGGCGATCGCATCCGGCCGGTCGCCGCCGGCGCCGATCCCCGAGAAACCGATCCGCGCCAGGGCCGCCGGATGGCCGAGCCAGAGCCGCGCCGCGTCGCCGCGCAGGTCCTCGAACCAGAAGCGCATCCGGTCGGCGTCGAGCCGGCCGCCGAGCGTGTCCGGAACCGTCAGTTCGCCCCGCTGGCAGAGCGTCAGCAGCGCCTCTTGGTTGTCGGTGTCGAGGGCCACGAACGGGCGGCTGTGAGCCGCGCGTGCGGCGGCGTCGAGGGTCCGCAGCGCGGCCCGATAGGCGTCCGGGTCGGCGGGCAGGGCCGCGAAGCGCCAGCCGTCGCCCTGTCCGGAGGCGAGGCGGCGGTCGATCCGTGCGGCGAGGTCGAGGCCGGGCTCGGGCAGGACCCGGGCGAGGGCGGCGCGCAGGATCGCGAGTTCCACCGGGTCGACAGCCTCCGGCCGGTAGGCGGGATCGTCCGGCTCGGCGCGGGTGTTCAGCGCTTCGCGCAGGCGGCTGTTGACCCGCTCCGAGGCGATCAGCGCCGCGTAGGCGGGCGGAACCTCGGGCGGGCCGGCGACCGGCGCCGCGGCCCGCGTGGCGAAATGCTCGCGCACCAACCCGGCCAGGAGGTCGGGGCGCTCCAGCGGCAGGAGATGGCCGACGCCCGCGACGGTCACGCGGCGATGCCGCGCGAGATGGGGCGCCATCAGCGCCTGCTGCGCGTCCGCGCCGAGATCGGCATCTTCCGAACCCGCCAGGATCAGGGCCGGCGTGGGCAGAACGCCGATGCGGCGGCCCCAATCCTCGCGGGCGCCGGACTCGAGCCAGGCCTTCCAGGCTTCCGGGGCGGCCCGGAGCACATCGGCCACCGCCGCGTCTTCGGTCGCGCGATCCAGGGCGGTCCCGACATTCTCGCGCACGAAGGCCCTGGCCTCCCGCGCCCGCGTCTCGGGATCCGCGTCGATCCAGGCCCGCATCCGGGCGCGGCGCTCCTCCGGGATCGGCTCGGGGCTCGGCGGCGAGCCGGACACCAGGATCAGGTCGGTGAGCCCGGCAAGCCCCGGCGCCCCGTCCTCGGAGCGGCGCGCCAGGGCCAGCGCCACCTTGGCGCCCATGCTGTGCCCCGCGATCCCGTAGGAAGCAGGTGCGCGGGCGCGGATGGCCTCCGCCACGTGATCGGCCATTGCGTCGACCGAGAACCCGGTCTTGCCGGCTTCCGCCCCGAAGCCCGGAAAGTCTATGGGCACGCACGTCACGACGCCGTCGAGCGCCTCGGCAAGTCGCGCCCAACTTTGGGCAGACCCGCCGAGAAAGTGCAGGCAGAACAGGCATTCGGGTTCGGACATCGCGAAGACATCGCGCGGGCCTGGAATGCTTCAAGCGGACGCGACGCCGCACGGCAAAACTCTTGGCCGCACGTCCGTTGTCCGCGTTCCCGCGGCATGGGATCACCGCCCCCGGAGGACATGATGATCGTCGATCTCGACCTGGCCTGGCGCGTGGAGGAAGCCTGCCTCAACGCCTGGCCGAGCCCACGCCAGATCCTGGTGGAGGGCTATCTGCTGCGCGCAGCGGGCGGGCGGTCGAAGCGGCAGAACTCGGTCAATCCGATGCGCGGAAGCGGCGCCCCCGAGCCCGCCATCGCGGCGGCCCGCGCGCTCTACCGGAGCCTCGGCCAGCGCCCGATCTTCCGGGTTCCGGCCATCGCGCCGCAGATGGAGCCGCCCCTCGCACACGGCGACTACGCGGTCGTGGACGAGACCTGCACGCTGTACCGCCCCCTCGACGGCGTGCCGGACGCGCTCGACCCGTCCGTCACCGTCGCGACGGCGCCCGGCGCAGACTGGTTGGCGCTTCGCGACGCGGTGAACCAAGCCGACGCCGCGGCCGCACAGGTGTTTCGCGACACGGTCGCGGCCCTGATGCTGCCGCGGGTTTTCTCAAGCACGGCCGCGGAGGGCGGGATCGGGGCGATCGCCTTCGGGGTCCTCGACCGCGGGTTGCTGGTGATCGAATCCGTGGCGACCCCCGCGCCCCTGCGCGGCCGTGGCCATGCCCGGCGCGCCGTTGGGGCGTTGCTCCGCTGGAGCCGGGCCCAGGGGGCCGACGCCGCCTGTCTGCAGGTCGTTGCGGAGAACACCCCGGCGCGGTCGCTGTATCGCAGCCTCGGATTCGAGCGCGAGTTATACCGCTACCATTACCGGGTCGGGCCGGAGCCGGACTGAACGGGCGCTGCAAGAAGAGCATCACGACAAAGGCCCGGAGCCATGCTCGATTGCGATGCCACGATACGCGACCATCGTCTGTCAACAGGATCGGCGAGCGCGACCGGCCCCCTCTCCCGAGCGGGAGAGGGTTGGGGTGAGGGATGAGAACGCTCAGGATAAAGCACGTGATCGACGCGCCGATGGGTCGCGCCTCGTTCGGAACGTTCTCGACCCTCACCCTGTCCCTCTCCCGCTCGGGAGAGGGGACCCGCGCTTCATTCGGCGACGGTGGCCGTACCATCGTTTACAGTGTTGCAATGCGAATATGCGCGCCTCCAAAGTCTTTATTGCGCCGTATCTAAATCACCGGTCTGGACGCTGCCGTCTTCGCGAATGGGGCGACGTGACAACGAGGCGGATTGCAGCGATGCAATCCTTCAACCCGCCACCCTGTCAGGCGTCGAACAGCGAGCCCTGCCGCACCGGGCTGGCCGGCTTCGCGCTGCGCCGCTCAGCCGCGCGAGCAGAAGCCGGGGACGGTCGCGCGCTGGCCCGGCGCTTGGCCGCCCCATCCGGATCCTGCCCGACATCCGGCACGGCCGCGACGGTCCCGTCCGAGAACTGCAGACTGAGGCGCGTGGCGGCGGCGGCCTCGGCGGCGCGGCGCATCGGCAGGCCGGCGGCGTCTCGGACCAGCACGTAACCCCGCTCGAGCACGGCGTGGTAGCTGAGCGAGCCGAGGAGCCCGGCCAGACCCTCCAGCCGATCACGGCGCCGCTCGATCCCGCGCGCACCGGCCTGGGTCAAGCGGTCGGACAGGGCGAGCAGCCGGTCGGTGCGGCGTGCCTGCAGGGCGCGGGCCCGCTCCAGGCTCGCGTCGCGGGCCACGAGGAGGCGGCGCCCGAGCTGGACCAGCGCCTCGCCCTTGCGCTGCACGTCGTTTTGCAGGGCGTGGAGCGGCCGGTGATCGATCCGCGCCAACCGGGCGCGGGCATTGGCCAGCGCCACATCGGGCGAACGCCGCGCCATCCGGTCGAGCAGGAGCTGGAGCCGCGCCCGGTGCCGGCTTGCGCCCGCGGCCAGGGCCGGGGCGAGGCGGGCCTCGGCGAGGTCGAGCCGCTGGCGCTTGGCCGCCAGCAGCGCATCGGCGCTGGGCAATGCCCGCCCCAGCGCCCGCAGGTCGACCCGGTCGCGCTCGATCCGCCGCCCGACCGCGCCGAGTGCCCGGGCGGAGAGATCCGCCACCGTAGCGATCAGGTCGGCCCGGACCGGCACCGCCATCTCGGCGGCCCCGGTCGGGGTCGGGGCGCGGCGATCGGACACGTAGTCGATCAGCGTGGTGTCGGTCTCGTGACCCACCGCCGAGATCAGCGGGATCGCGCTCTCGAAAGCGGCGCGGACCACGCATTCCTCGTTGAAGGCCCAGAGATCCTCGATCGAGCCGCCGCCGCGGGCGACGATCAGCACGTCCGGGCGCGGGATCGGGCCGCCGGGCTTCAGGGCGTTGAAGCCGCGGATCGCGGCGGCGACCTCTTCGGCCGCGCCGTCGCCCTGCACCCGCACCGGCCAGACCAGGACGGGACGCGGGAAGCGATCCTCCAGCCGGTGGAGGATGTCCCGGATCACCGCACCGGTGGGCGAGGTGACGACGCCGACGACGCGCGGCAGGTAGGGGATCGCCCGCTTGTGCTCGGGCGCGAACAGCCCCTCGGCGGCAAGCTGCTTCTTGCGCTCCTCCAGCAGGGCCATCCAGGCGCCGAGGCCGGCCGGCTCCAGGCTCTCGACCACGATCTGGTACGACGATTTGCCCGCGAAGGTGGTGATGCGCCCGGTGGCGATCACCTCCAGCCCCTCCTGGGGCCGCTGGCGCAGGCGCCCGAACACGCCCTTCCAGACGACCGCGTCGATGCGCGCCTGCCCGTCCTTCAAGGAAAAGTAGGCGTGGCCCGAGCCGTGCTGGCCGCGATAGCCGGAGATTTCGCCGCGCAGGCGCACATGGCCGAACGCATCCTCGAGGGTGCGCTTCAGAGCGCCCGCGAGGTCGCCCACCGTCCATTCGGGCTGGTTGGCCGTGAGCACGCTGGTCGGCGGGATGTCCGTCGCGGGCGGGGCGGCGGAGCGCGGGGGCGGAACGAGGGGCATCATTGGAGGCTAATGCATGCGGCGCGGAAGGGGAAACCGGTTCTCCGACTTCATCGCGATTGCGGCGATCCAGTCGAGATCGTCACCCGCGGCGGGCGCGTCGGCGATACGTCGCCGCCTCACGTGCCATCCCGCATCCGTGCTTCGTGACGCTGGCGCATCCGCTCGGCCATGTCCTCTGCCGAAATCAGGCGCTCGGGATGTGCCTTCACCGCGTCGTAGGTCGCGGCGACTTCGTCCCGGAGCCAGCGCGCGACGGCGGCGTCGCGCACAACGCTCGGAGGCGGCCGCCAACGCAGCGGCCTCTCGAATCGACGCCTACTCCACCGCGAGTTCGCGCGGCCCCTCCGAGATCGCCACGGGCGGGACGAGGAGCGACAGGAGCAGGGTCAGCACGGCAACGGCGAAGACCGTCCAGAACGTCCCGTGGAGCGCATGCTGCAGTCCGGCCCGGATCGCCTCGCCGCCGGCGCCGAGGCTCGACGGATCGTCGAGCAGGCGCCGGAGTTCGTCCGAACTGACCGTGGCCCCGCTCGTCGGGTGCGCCAGCCGGTAGTTCAGGACGGCGCCCAGCGCAGTGGCGCCGAGCGTCGAGCCAAGGTTGCGCGCAAAAATGTTCGAGGCGGTGGCGGCCCCGCGCTGCGCCCAGGCGACGCTGTCCTGGATGATCACGATGGCGGCCGTGGACAGGAAGCCCATGCCCAGCCCCATCACGATCGAGCCCGCAGCCGCCACGGCGGGCGAGGTCGACGGGCCCAGGGCCACGAACGCGGTGGCCCCGAGCGGCAGCAGAACCGCGCCGACCAGCAGGATCGGGCGCAGGCCGAAGCGGACGAAGCTGCGCGCCGCCGTCGTCGCGCCGATCGGCCAGCCCAGCACCATCAGGGTCAGGGTCAGGCCGGCGATCAGCGGCGATTGCTGCAGCACGCCCTGGACGTACATCGGCAGGAAGGCTGTGAGCCCGATCACCGTCATGCCGGACAGGAGCGTCGCGGTGTTGGCGGTGGCGATCGGCCGCTGCATCCACAGGCGGATGTCGAGCATCGGGTCGGGCGCGCGGCGCTCCTGCAGCACGAACAGGAGCGCGGCGACCACGAAGGCCATGCCCGGCCATAGCGCTGCCGCAGCCGACTCGCCCGCCTGGGTCAGCGCGATCATCAGCGCCGCGATGGCGGCGGTGAACAGGCCTGCGCCGATCACGTCGATCTGGCGGCTGCGGCGCTCGACGCCCTCGTGCAGGTACCGGAGGAACAGGCCCGCCGCGATGAGACCGATCGGCAGGTTGATCCAGAAGATCCAGGGCCAGCTCAGATGGCCGATGATCAGCCCGCCGACCAGCGGACCGGCCACCGAGGAGATGCCCCAGACGCTGGCGAGATAGCCCTGGACCCGGCCGCGCTCCCGCGCCGAATAGAGATCGCCGACCACCGTCAGGCTCACCGGCTGGATCGCCCCCGCGCCGATCCCCTGCACGAGGCGGAACAGGATCAGCGAGGGCATCGACCACGCGAGGCCGCAGAGCAGCGAGCCGAGGAGGAACACCGCGATGCCGAACAGCAGGACCGGCCGGCGCCCGAAGAGGTCGGACAGCTTGCCGAACACCACCGTGGTGGCCGTCTGGGTCAGCAGGAAGGATGCGAACACCCAGGCATAGAGGTGGAGATCCCCGAGCTGACCGGCGATCTGCGGCATCGCGGTCGAGACGATCGTCGCCTCGATGGCGATCATGAACATCGCCGCCATCACCGCGGCGAGGACCAGCGGGCGGTGCGTCTCAGGGGGTGTCGGCATGAAAGCGATCTAGGCCGGGCGTGAGCCGCAACCCAGCGCCGTCGTGCGGCAACTGGGCGGCCATGGCGAGGTCCGTGCGCGAGCGCACATCGACCGCAGGTGCGGCCCGCCGTGGGGGCATGGACCGGCCGCAGCCCTGTTCCGCCGGCATGGGTTCCGCCGGCATGGGTTCCGCCGGCGGAGGCGACCGTCAGGCCTCGCTGTTCGCGTCGAGGTCGCGCCCGCGGGTCTCCGGCATCAGGAAGGCTGCGACCGTCCCGACGAGGCTGAAGGCCGCGAGGTAGTAAGCCGGCGCGAGCCGCTCCCCGGTCGTGGCGATCAGCCAGTTCACCACGAAGTTGGTGCTGCCGCCGAACACCGAGACCGAGACCGCGTAGACGATCGACAGGCCGGCGCTACGCACCGCCCGGGGCAGGGCCTCCGGGATGCCGACGATCACCGCGGCGGCGTTGATGGAGGAGAGCGCCGAGAGCAGGAACGTCACCGCGTAGACGCTGGCCGCGCTCGGCGCCTTCACCACCCAGGTGAAGGCCGGGACCGCCAGGATCAGGATCAGCGCCCGCGGCCAGATCATCACGGGACGCCGGCCGATCCGGTCGGCCAACCAGCCACCCAGCAGCGGGAACACAACCGAGGCGAGCCCCAGCGCGATCGGCACCGCGGTCGCGGCGGTCTCGCTCAGGCCGAGCGTCGCGCCGGCATAGACCGGCATGTTCGTGCCGATCGCGTTCGAGACGGTCGAGGCGGAGATCACCAGGAAGGTCACGCCGAGCAGCCGGCCGTGGTCGCGCAGGAGCCGGCCGACCACCGCGAGGGTCGAGTCGGCGGCGTTTGGATCCGCCTCGACGCCCGCCGTCTCCGGCAGGTGGCTGCGGATGATGAGGCCGACCGGCACGACGCCGAGGCCGAGCACGAACATCAGCCGCCAGCCCCAATCGTTCATCGCCTGATCGCCGACGACGAGCGCCAGGGTGGTGGCCACGATCCCGGCGAACAGGGCGGCGCAGCCCTGGCTGGCGATCTGCCAGCTCGTCACGAAGCCGCGCCTGTCCGGCGGCGCGGCCTCCAGCAGGTAGGCGGTGGACGGGCCGACTTCGCCGCCGAGCGCCAGGCCCTGGATCAGCCGCCCCGCGATGACGATCACCTGCGCCCAGCCGCCGATCGCCGCGTAGGACGGGCAGACGGCGAGCATCAGCATGCCGAGCGCCATCAGCCCGATCGTGATCAGCATCGCGGGCTTGCGCCCGGCGCGGTCCGCGAAGGCGCCGATCAGGGCCCCGCCGATCGGCCGCATGACGTAGCCGATGCCGAACAAGGCCAGCGACGCGAGCAGGCTGTGGGTCGGATCGGTCGCCGGGAAGAACGCCGCGCCGATGGATTTGGCGAAGAAGGCGTAGACCGTGAAATCGTAGAATTCGAGCGCGTTGCCCAGCACCACGGCGCCGACCGACTTGCGGTCCAGGGCCGGGTGCGCGGCCGCGCCGGGAAGGGCTCCGGTCCGGGCGTCCATCACCGCCCTCCGTTTATCGGATGCTCGGCGATGCCGCCCGTGACGGGCTCGGCGCCGTCCGCCAGCGCCGCGTCATAGCCGGCGAGCCAGAGCGTTCGGGCCTGCGTGCCCTCGGCGTAGGGGCAGGCCTCCCGGGCGAGGCCCTTGGCGGGCGCGGCCTGGCCGAGCGCATGCGCGTCGAGGTCGTTCGGGGGTGTGTCCATCGTGGCGCAGATCCTGTTCTCTGGCGTTCGCCGCGATGTAGGGCGATTGAGCGCGTCGCGCCGCTGTCAGTGCAGGATCGGATCGTCCGTTGTCGGCAGCGCGACGCCTTCGCTGAACGGGAATTCCAACACGATGTCGCCCGCCGCATCGGCGACGATCAGGCAGGCGGTCAGGAGTCGGGCTTGGTCCCCGCGCTCGCGCAGGGCCGCACGGATCGTGTCGCGTGCCTTTTCCCAGGCCGCGTCCGGGTCGCGCAGCTCGACGCCGGTCGGATCGCTGATCAGGTCGTCGCCGATCTGCGTGTGAAAGAAATAGCGCGGCATGATCCCGTCACCTCCGAGAACGGGCCCCGGGCGGGGCCCTGCGCTCACGTGGTGATCCGGCCCGGCCAGCGCACGCAAACCCGCGGCTCAGCCGTTGACCGAGCGTATCTCCGCGGGCACCGGGACCGGCCGCAGGGTGCGCACCTGTGCGGATCCGGAGTTTGCGCGATGATGCTTCTCCATCAGCATCAGCGGGCGCAATTCGGGCTCCGCGAAATCGAGCAATCGGGCGTTGCGCCAGCGCGGCTTGCCGGCGCCGCGGCCGAACCACCGGGGCTTCTCCTCCTCGACCAGCAGCACGAGCCGCCCCGTCCAGGATTTTCGAAACCAGAAGCGCCCGGTCAGCGACATGGTCCGGTTCCTCGCACATTGCGCCTGCCGCGCAGGCCAAGAATAATCTTGGCCGCAGCATCGCCACTCGATAGCGGATTTGAACGGGCAAGTCTTGGTGGATCAGGACGACGCGTGCGTAGATCGTGGCTTTCCACAGGGCTCCGGGGAGCCCCACCCTAACCCCCGATATGGCGGACGATCAGCAGCATCACGACGAACCAGACCAAGCCCGATACGCCGTACACGAAGCCCCGCAACAGAGCGGATTCCAGTGCGGCATGGGCGGACGCGCCATCCTGCGCGGGCATCCCGTGCTCCATGGGCGGCAGACGCGCGGACGGGGTCGCGGTGAGCAGGCGCGTCAGGCTTATCGGGAGCGGGCGTTCGTCGGTCTGCACGGCATCGTGAGGCTTACAGGACCGGCGACCGACGCGACAAGCGGGCCCGTGATCGACGAGGCCTTCGTACGGTGCCTCGGCCTCAGCCGCCGGGCCGGCGCGCGGCGTGGCTTCGATGTGCCGCACCGAGCCGAGATCGCGACGATCCGTTGAGGCTTACGCAGGTCGCCGTCGCGGTCGGGCGGTCGGGCGGTCGGGCCAGGCTGGACCGTTGCGCCTTGGCTGTGACTTCAATTAGACCTATTCCAGGCAGGAGCATTCTGCCCACAGTGCTGCCGCGACGGCGGCCAATAGGAGGAAATCCATGCGTTCACTCGTTCTCGGCGCCGTCCTTGCCGTTCTGGTTCCGCTCTCGGTTCAGGCCCAGGAGGCCGGAGACGCGGCTGCCGGCGAGAAGGCGTTCGCCCCCTGCAAGGCCTGCCACAACTTTCAGAAGAACGGCGTCGGCCCTGACCTGAAGGGCGTCGTGGGCCGCAAGGCGGGCACCTACGAAGGCTACAACTACTCGGCGGCCCTGAAGAATTCGGGCATCACCTGGGACGAGGCCAATCTGCATGAATGGCTGAAGAACCCGAAGGCGAAGGTGCCGGGCACCAAGATGATCTTCCAGGGCTATCCGGACGACAAGAAGATCAGCGACGTGATCGCCTACCTGAAGACGCAGTCTTAAGTTCAGTCCGCACGGACCGTGACCCCGGGGGTGGCCGAAGGGCCGCCCCCAACCCGTTCCGTGCCTGCTAAGAGCCGTCAACGATCGCGCCGCCATCATGCGCGGCTCTGCACTCTGGCTGTGACATGCTCTGTCGAGCCGAACCGGTGTCGCGCGCGCCGGAGAGCGCTCTAATCACCGATGACGCCGGCCTGGAGGCCCATCCGCAGCGTCACAAGATCGTGAAGCAAGGTCTTCCGGCCCTCGGTGTCGAGACCGGTCAAGCCGCCGGCATCGTCGGGAATGCAGGCGAGGACGTCGCGCAGCTTGGCACCGGCCGGAGTCAGGAAAATGCTGACCTGCCGCTCATCGACCCGGTCCCGGGCCCGACGCACGCGGCCCGACGCTTCGAGGCGCTTCAGCAACGGGGTCAGCGTGCCGGAATCGAGGAAGAGGCGGTTGCCGATCTCCTTGACCGACAGACCGTCCTGTTCCCACAACACCAACAGCACGAGATATTGTGGATAAGTCAGCTCGTAGCGGCCGAGAAGGTTGCGATAGGCGCGGCCGAAGGCGTGTGCGGCGGCGTAGACCGCGAAGCACAGCTGGTTGTCGAGCCTCTGCCGCTCCTGCTGCGCCGACGGGTCGACGGTTGCATGATCCGACTGGTTCGGCACAGCGCCGCTCTGCAGAGCAGTCGGGCCTGGCATGGATTGATCTCTCTCTGGTAAAGTCTGGCTCGCGTACCGGTATGGCGATCCGTCACATTTAGGCAGTTCGGCATACAAGAACAATCGTCGCAAGCGTTAGGGCACGCGCCGCGTCATTGCGTCAGGACATCGATGCCTCCGCTGAAACGCCCCCATGGCCGTCTGGGCCTCCCGCAAATGCCGTTGTGACCGGCCATTCCGGCACAGGCCGTCAGCCATCCATCAACGGGTGCAGATCCCGTACCATCGCCTTCAGGCGCTCATCGAGCACGTGGGTGTAGATCTGGGTCGTCGAGATATCGGCGTGCCCGAGCAATTCCTGGACGATGCGCAGATCGGCCCCGTTCTGCAGCAGATGACTGGCGAAGGCGTGGCGCAGCACGTGCGGGCTCACGCGGTCCGGCCGCAAACCGGCCTCCAAAGCTGCGGCCTTCAGGTCGCGGGCGAAGGCCTGCCGAGTCAGATGGCCGCTGTCGCTGTCGGCGGGGAAGAGCCATGGGCTTTCCTCCGGCACCGCCGAAAGATGCGCCGCCATGGCGGCGCGGGCCGCATCGGTGAGCGGCACGAGGCGCTCACGGCCGCCCTTGCCTTTGATGATCAGGTATCGCTCGCGGCTCGCCCCCGCGGCCCTGGGCAGGGAAACGAGTTCGGACACGCGCAGACCCGTGGCGTAGAGGAGTTCGAGCAGGCACATCATCCGGAGCGCCCGCCGGGCCCGGCCGGGCGCCTGTTCGGCGCCGGCAGCCGCCTGCGCGACGGCCAGGAGACGATCGACCTCGGCCACCGACAGGATCTTGGGCAGCGTCCGGCCCTGGCGCGGTCCCGAGACCGCGACGCTCGGATCGACCTCGGCGAGGCCCTCGGCGTACAGAAACTTGTGGAAACCGCGCACGCACGACAGGCGCCGCGCCGCCGACGAGGCCTTGAGACCGCGCGTCTCCAGATCAGCCAGGAAGGCGCGCAGCGTGCCGGCCTTCACGGCATCGCGGGCGATCCCGGAACGGACGAGGTAGGCGAAATAATCATCCAGGTCGCGCCGATAGGCGGCCAGGGTATTGGCGCTGGCGCCGCGCTCGGCGGCCAGCATGTCGAGATAATCGGCGACCTCGGTGCTGGACGCCCCGCCGCTGCCGCCGTCCTCCGTCGCGCTCAACGGTTGCCGGGCTGCAGCTTCGAGGCGGGGATGGCCACGCTCATCTCCCGCGGCGTCGGCTGAATCAAGGTCGCGAGCGCGAACATCGCCGCGTAGACGAGACCCGCCAGGATCGCAAGGGTGGCGAAGAAACGGAACAGGGTCGGCACGTCGGTCGAACCTCGGGCAGACGATACGGTCGGCGGGGGGAAAGCGGGCGGCGGCTTTTCCCAACCGACGCGGGTGCCCGGTTTCGACCATGCGAACAAGGCGCTGACAAGGCCCACAACGACACAGCGATGCGTTTCGCTGGCCGCTTGAATCGCGCTAAGAGCCTGCCGCAGGATGGGGGATCGCCCGGCGCCGTGCGCCCGGTGCGGCCGAGAGGGCGCCGGATCGATGCGGTGCGACGGATAGTGGAAGCGGCGGTACACGGGGCGATGCAGGAGTCGGTGGGCGAGGCGGAGGGTGGCGAACCGATCGAGGCGCGGCTGCGCCGCGCGCTCGGCCTGCGCTCGATCGTGCTCGTGGGGTTGATGGGAGCCGGAAAGAGCACGGTCGGACGGCGCCTCGCGAGCCGCCTGGGTCTGATCTTCAAGGACGCCGACATCGAGATCGAGGCGGCGGCCGGCCTGACCATCCCCGACATCTTCGCCATCTACGGCGAGCCGAGCTTTCGCGACGGCGAGGAGCGCGTGATCTCGCGCCTGTTGCGGGCCGGCCCCCTGGTGCTGGCCACCGGCGGCGGCGCCTATCTGCGTGAGGCCACCCGCCTGCGGATCACGGAATCCGCGATCTCGGTCTGGCTCAAGGCCGACCTCGACGTCCTGATGCGGCGGGTGCGCAAGCGGGGCAACCGGCCGCTCCTCCAGACCGAGGACCCCGAGGCGACGATGCGCGAGCTGATGGCGATCCGCCACCCGGTCTACGCCGCGGCCGACGTGATGGTGATCTCGCGGGAGGTCTCGCACGACCGGGTCGTGCAGGACGTGCTGGAGGCGCTGGACGCGCATCTCAGCGGCGAGCGTTCGATCTCGCTCGCCGCGCAGTAGGAATTCGTTGACCGTGACCGAGCCCACGCCCCGCCCCGAACCGCTGACCGTCCACGTCCCCCTCGACGGCGGGCGTGCCTACGACATCCGGATCGGGCGCGGCCTGATCGATACGGCGGGCGACGCGGTGGCCGCACTCGGCGGCCGCCGGGCCGCGATCGTGACGGACGAGACCGTCGGGGCGCTCTATGCCGGCCGCCTGCGGGAGAGCCTGGAACGGGCCGGCCTGCAGGCGGGCGTGGTGACGGTGGCGCCCGGCGAGAGCTCGAAATCCTACGCGGGCTACGCTGCGGTCTGCGACGGGCTGCTCGGCCTCAAAGTGGAGCGCGGGGACCTCGTGGTGGCGCTCGGCGGCGGCGTGGTCGGCGACCTCGCGGGGTTCGCCGCCGCGACCCTGCGGCGGGGCGTGCGCTTCGTGCAGGTGCCCACCAGTCTGCTGGCGCAGGTCGATTCCTCGGTCGGCGGCAAGACCGGCATCAACGCGCCGCTCGGCAAGAACCTGATCGGCGCCTTCCATCAGCCCCGTCTCGTGCTGGCCGATACCGCGGCCCTCGACACCCTGTCGGAGCGCGAGATGCGCGCCGGCTACGCCGAGGTCGCCAAGTACGGGCTGATCGCCGATTCCGGCTTCTTCGATTGGTGCGAGGCCAACTGGCGGGGCATCTTCTCCGGTGGACCGGAGCGCGAGGCGGCGGTGGCGGCCTGCTGCCGCTCCAAGGCGGCGGTCGTGACCCGCGACGAGCGGGAGGATGGCGAGCGCGCCCTGCTCAATCTCGGCCACACCTTCGGGCACGCCCTGGAACGCCTGACCGGCTACGATTCGGCGCGACTGGTCCACGGCGAGGGCGTCGCGATCGGTCTCGCGCTGGCGTTCCGCTTCTCGGCCCGGCTCGGCCTGTGCGCCGGCCAAGAGGCCGGCCGCGTCGCCAACCATCTGGCGCTCGCCGGCTTGCCGACCCGCCTCCAGGCAGTCCCGGGCGGGTGCGGCGACGCCGAGGCGATCGTGGACGCGATGGCGCAGGACAAGAAGGTGCGGGACGGCGCACTGACCTTCATCCTGGCCCGCGGGATCGGCCACAGCTTCATCGCGCCGGGCGTGGATCGCGCCGCGGTGACGGCCTTCCTGCGCGACGAACTCGCCGCCGCGGCCGACGCGTGATCGCGATCCGGCGCGGCTCCGGCCTTGCCTAAAGCAGGGCGGGCCGCTATGAGCCTGCCACGTCCGACGCGGTCGTTCGCGCGCCGGGCCCGGCCTCCGTCGGGGCCTGGGCCGCAATAGCTCAGCTGGTAGAGCACCTCATTCGTAATGAGGGGGTCGGGGGTTCGAATCCCTCTTGCGGCACCACATCTTTCCCGTTCTCATCCGCCCGGATTCGCCGCCCCTCCGTGGTGAGGGCGTGCATCTCGGTCGTCTGGCCGACGCGCGTCCTTCGACGAGGCAGGATTAAGGGGGCCGATGGCCTGCGCTTTCGCCCCACGTTTCCGTCATCCGCCGCGCGAGGCGCTTTGACGTCGATGGCTGCCGCATCGCCCGCCGATCCGGCTTCGGCCAAGGCGGCCAGCAGCGCCGCCCAGAAGCCGAGGTGAGACCATCTGGCGAACCGGTTGGAGACGGTGGTGCGCGACCCATCCTCCGCCGGGCCGTCGCGCCAGCGGTGGCCGTCGATCACACACGCGAAGCGCAGGCCATGCCTCGCTCCCTTTCGCACCCATGGGGGCTGAAGCATTGCCCTCAATCGAACCGGCCCTGCCGCTCGAGACGGCGCGATCACAGCATGGCGGATCGTCGGTACCGATGAAGGCCGGACTGGCGAGGACCAGGCTGCTCACACCATCGCCAGCACGGCCGCAATCACCGCCACACCGACGGCGAGCCAGACCGCGTAATCGCCGATCAACCCGCTGTGCAGGATCTCCAGCGCGCGCGTCGGCGCCGACTGCGAGGCGCTCACCGGCCGGACCACAAAGGCCGGCAACCGCTTTCGGAACAGCCCGTAGCCGGCCCCCAGAAGGGCCACCGCCACCGAGACCCACGGGAGCCAGCCCGGCCCCTCGGCCAGCATTCCGGCTTCCGGCCGGCGCATGAAGGCCGAGACGGCCCGGGGTAGGGCATGCGCGATCGGGCCCGCCGGGAGCGCAACGTCGACCGCCAGCAGCGCGCAGCACGGGGCCAGCATCAGCCAGAGCGGCCGGTTGGCCTTTTCGCGCTCATCCGCACTCGGCGCGCCGGCCTCGTCCCCGGGATCGGGCCCGAGCCCGAGGAAGATGCGACCCGCCGCCCGCAGCACCGCCGCCCCGGTCAGCGCGGCGCCGATCGCGGTGGCGGCGAGCGCGATCCCGTGGCCCTGCTGCGACAGCCCCCCCTGGACGAGGCGGGTGCCCTGGTCGAGGATTCCGATCGGCAGGCCGCAGAGCAGGAGGCCGGCCAGCCCCATGGCGATCCCGGCCGGCCAGATCCCGCGGCCGAGGCCGCGCAGGGCGATCTCGTCGATGCTCGCCTGCGTGGCGAGCAGAATGCCGGCGATCATGAACAGGGCGCCCTTCACCAGCCCATGGCCGACCACGTAGACCAGCATCCCGCCGGTGCCGCCGGCCGAGAGGGCGCCGAGGCCGGTCAGCATGATCCCGGCATGCGAAATTGTCGAGAAGGCCAGCATCCGCTTGAGGTGGCGCTGCAGCAGGGCCATCCAGCCGCCGAGCAGGGCCGTGACGCTGCCCAGCCCGATCAGCAGCACCGGCAGGGCGCCCTGGACCTGATCGGAGCCCCCGAACACGACGGCGCTCACCTTCGCGAGGCCGAACAGCCCGAGCGAGACCATCGAGCCGGAGAAGATCACCGAGACCGGGCTCGGCGCCACCGCGTGGGCGTCGGCGAGCCAGAACTGGAACGGCACGATCGATCCCTTGATCATCAGGGCCGCCGCCACGAGGCAGAAGGCCCCCGCCACCACGGGGCTGCGCCCAGTCTGGGCGATGGCCGCGGCCATGCCGTCGAAATCGAGCGTGCCGGTCTGCGCGTAGATCAACCCGATGCCGCCGAGCATCAGGAAGCCCGCGAGGCTGTTGACCACCGTGAAGTTGATGGCCCCCGCGAGCGATGATTCCGCGAGGTGATAGGCCGTGAGCGCGAAGGCCGCGACGCTCATCACCTCGAACCACACGAACAGGTTGAACATGTCCCGGGTGAAGCAGAACCCGACCATGGCGGCCAGGAACAGCAGCATCAGGATGTGGAAGTGCCCGTGGGTGCGGTCGAAGAAGCCCCAGGCGAACACGAAGGTCAGGGCGTAGAGCAGCCCGATGAAGGCCGCGATCCAGCCGCTCGCGGCATCGACCGAGAAGCCGATCCCGAGATGGACGCCGTCGCGCGGCTCCCACCCGCCGAACCAGTAGACGAGGGGGCCGTCGGCCGCGTGGACGGCGATCACGGCGGAGAGCACCGCGACGGCGAGGGCTGCGAGCAGCGCCAGGATATCGGGGATGCGGCCCGGCAGCAGGTGCGCGGTCGCCAGCAGAGTCGCGCAGACCACGAGCGGGGTCGCGACCGGAAGCGGCAGAAGGGCGGCGGGAGCGAGCGTCACGAGGCTTGGCGCCCACCGTCGGAGACTTGGCTCGACCCCTGGCTCTGGCCGGACTTGCCGCCGGCCCGCATCGGCCGGAGCTTTTCCGGGTTCAGGCTGCCGCCGCGCTTGTAGGCCTGGACCGTCAGGACGAGGAGCAGGGCGGTCAGGGTCGCGCCGACCACGATGTCGGTGAGCACCAGCGCCTGCATCACGGGATCGACCGCGGGCGTACCCGGCGGGTGATCATAGAAAATCGGCGCGATGCTGCCCCAGCGATAGCCGAGCCCCAGCAGCAGCACGTAGGTCGCCGACTGGCAGACCCCGAGGCAGCCGACGAGGTGGATGAAGTTGCGGCTCGTGGCGATGCCGTAGAGGCCGATGCCGAACAGCCACGCGGCGACCGCGTAAGGCAAGACATTGGTGGCCGCACTCACGCGGATTCCTCCCCGGGTTCGTCGGGTTCCTCGGCCTGGCGGGTCTCCTCCATGAATTCAAGGAAGAGCTGCGTGAACCCGCCCGTCACCGCCATCGCGACGCCGAGGTTCTCAACCAGCATCAGGCCGCCGGAGAACAGGTCGCGCAGCGTGCCGAGCGGCAGGATGTTCTGCATGAAGGCGGCGCCGGTCAGCATCGGCACGAGCCCGCACAAAGCGAACACGAGCGCGCCCCCGCCCTCAAGCGCGTCGAGCCAGTGGCTGTGGATGGCGTCGCGCCAACCGGAATAGCCCTCGCCGAGGTAGATCAGCAGGGTCCCCGAGGCGAGGATCACGCCGCCCTGGAAACCGCCGCCGGGGGTGACGGTCGCGTGCAGCACCACGTAGAGGCCGAACAGGCAGGTGAGCGGCCCGGCGATCCGGCAGGCGAGCACCGTCGCCTCCGAGCGCGGGATCACGGCGCGGCCGGGCCGGCGCATCGCGCGTCCGGTAAGACCCTCGCCGCGGTGGCCGCGCAGCAGCACCACCGTACCGGTGATGGCGGCGAGCAGCATGAATTCCTCGCCCAGGGTGTCGAGACCGCGCAGGTCGAAATTGATCGCGCTCACCATGTTGGCGACGTGCCGCGCCTCCGGGGTGATCGCGTTGATGCGCGCGCCGTACAGCGCGATCTTGGATCCGAAGGCCGGCAGCCCCGCGATCACCGAAGCGGCGCAGGGCAGCAGGATCAGGCCCGACAGGGCGAGCAGCGCGACGCGGATGCGCGGGCTCACGATTCCGCTCCGGGCGGCTGCGTGCGCACCGCCATCAGAGCCACGAGGAAGAGGAGCGGCACCGCGGCGGACCCCACCGCCAGCTCCGACAGGGCGACATCCGGGGCCTGGAGGGCGTCGAACAGGATCGTCAAAACGAGCCCGTTGATCGCGATGGCGAAGACCTGCCGGACGGGATCGCGCACCAGCACCACGGCACTGCCGGAGATCGCGGTGAGCAGGAACAGGAGCGGCAGGATGACGCTCATCGGGCCGACCTCATGCCGAGCGCCCCTCGCGCATCAGTACGGCCCGGCCGGAGACGTGCGACAGCACCGCGGCCCACACTAGAAACACCCCCATCATCACCAGGATCTTGAGCGAGCGCCCCGAGATTCCGTCGGCCAGGAAGGCCGCCACGGTGACAAGGCCGGAGGCGGCGACGTTGAGGAAGGCGAGGGCGTGCAGCCGGTCGAGCGCCCGGGGCAAGCGCCACAGGGCGAAGGCGGCGAGCCACGTCACCGCCACCGCGAGGGCGAGCAGGATCCCGATCGCGACGCTCATATCCAGCGCTCCAGGAAGACCGCGAGCAGCATCGTGCCGGGCAGGTTGAGCAGGACCAGAGTGAGGGCGAGATCGGTGATCGAGGCCTGATCGGTGGCGAAGGCCATCAGCGTCAGGATCACGACCGTGACGCTGCCGGCGAGCTGGTAGGCGGCGAACCGCTGGCCCGGCGTTCCGCGCCACGCCAGGGCGGCCGCGAGGGCAAGCGGCGGCAGCAGCGCCAGGATGGCCGCCGTCCAGATATTCATGGCGCCTCACCCGCCAGGGCGTGCGTCGTCACCGTCCCGTGCGCACGGTCGAGGCTGACCACGTAGCTGTCCGGGGCGAGCGAGGCGGCGAGCAGCCCCACCGCGCGGGTCGCCGATGCCGTTTCTCCGTCAGGCCGTGCCCAGGCGATCGTGGCGGCGCTCTGCTCGCGTGTCACGCCACCCCCGGCGCGCCCGAACACGACCCGCGCCAGCTGAAGTCCAACCCGCCCCGTCTTCCGGGCCATGCCCAGGATTGCCGGCCCGAGCGGCCGGAGCGCGACCCGGTCGAACCGGAAACGCATGCCGCCGCGCCGCCCTACGACCCACCACCAGGCCGTGCCGAGGGTCGCGCATCCGACCATGGCGATGCTTTCGGTCACGCTCACCGAACCGGCGAAGACCAAGTAGGCGAGGGCGAGCAGCAGCCAGATCGCGACGGCATCGCGCGTCGTCCGCTCCTTGAACCCGCTGATCGGTCCTAGCCGCATCGATCCTGACCGGAAGCCGTCGTGAAAGCGTGGCCATACGCCTGACCGATCCAAACGGGTTCGGGACACGGGCGTTCCCGGAACCCGAGGACACGCCTTCGTGTAAGCATGGCGCGGCGTCGGACGGTTCGGCGGGCGAGGGCGCATCATGAAGGCCGAGATCCTGTCGATCCGCTTCCTCCACGAAGGCTGGAACCGGTTCGGACTCGCGCAGGTGCGCCTCCACGATGGATCCGTCGCGGAGCGGGCGATCGAGGATCACGGGCACTCGGTCGGGATCCTGCCCTTCGATCCCGAGCGGCGGGTCGCCACGCTGGTGCGCGAGTTGCGGGTGCCGGCCCTGTTCGCCGCCGGCGAGCAGATGCAGCTCGAAGCGCCGGCCGGCCTGATCGACGACGGCGGCCCGGAGGAGAATGCCCGCCGGGAAGTCCTCGAAGAGGTCGGCCTGCGCCTGCATGGCCTGGACTTCATCGGCGCCGCCTATTCCTGCGCGAGTTTGACCACCGAGAAGATCCACCTCTACCTCGCCGCCTACGGCCGCGGAGACCGGGCCGAAGCGGGCGGCGGGGCCGATGGCGAGCACGAGAACATCCGGATCATCGAGGTGCCGCTCGCGGAGCTGGCCGCCATGGCCGACCGGGCCGAACTCACCGACCTCAAGACACTGACCCTCGTGCTGGCGCTGCGCCTCCGGCATCCGGAGCTTTTTCCGGCATGAGAATACGGTATCGCGTATACGCGCGGTGGTTGCTGACAGCCGTCGTGCTCGCCGGGGTCGCGTGGATCGCCTTCCACCTGCGCTGACTTCCACCTGCGCTGACTTCCGTCGCACTTGCTTCTCAGGGATCGACGCCATGAGCGATGACGCCGGACATGACGAGCCGCACGGGCTCGACCGCGGCCTGACCAATTACGGCGACCGCGACTTCGCCCGCTACCTGCGCCGCTCCTTCGCCCGCTCGATGGGCCTCTCGATCAAGCTCCTGAACAAGCCGGTGATCGGCATCGCCATGACGCCCTCCGGCTTCAACAACTGCCACCGGGGCATGGACGAGCTGGTGGAGGCGGTCTCCCGTGGCGTGCTGGCGGCCGGCGCCCTGCCGCGGCCGTTCCCGACCGTGTCGCTCGGCGAGGTTTTCCTCAACCCGACCAGCATGATGTACCGCAACCTGATGGCCATGGACACGGAGGAGATGATCCAGGCCCAGCCGATGGATGCGGTCGTGCTGATCGGCGGCTGCGACAAGACCGTACCGGCCCAGCTCATGGGCGCGGCCTCGGCGGGGCTGCCGGCGATCCAGCTTGTCACCGGCCCGATGTCGACCGGCCGCCACAGGGGCCAGCGCCTCGGCGCCTGCACGGATTGCCGGGGGTTCTGGGCCAAGTACCGGGCCGGCACCGTCGACGCCGAGGAAATCGCCGAGGTCGAGGGTCGGCTCTCGGTCACCGCCGGCACCTGCGCGGTGATGGGCACGGCCTCGACCATGGCGTGCATCGCGGAAGCGCTCGGCATGTCGCTGCCGGGCACGGCCGCGATCCCGGCGGTGCATTCCGACCGGCTGGTCGCCGCCGAGGAGACCGGCCGCGCCGCCGTGCGGTTGATCCAGTCGAAAATCGCGCCGTCTCAGGTCATCACCCGCCAGTCCGTCGAGAACGCGATTCGGGTCCTGATGGCGGTCTCGGGCTCGACCAACGCCATCGTCCACCTCACGGCCATCGCCGGGCGGCTCGGCATCCGCGTTCCGTATGAGCGCTTCAACCAGATCTCCGACGAGACCCCCGTGCTGGTCGACCTCAAGCCCGTGGGCGAGGGCTACATGGAGGATTTCCACGCGGCCGGCGGCATGGGCGCGCTGCTGCGCGAATTGCGCCCGCTCCTCCACCTCGACACCGTGGACGTCGAGGGCCGCACGCTGACCGAGCGGCTCGACGAGCCCGCCGGCTGGGTCGACCGCGCGGTGATCCGCGCGTTCGACAATCCCGTCTCGCCGGTCGGCGGGCTGGTGGCGCTGACCGGCAACCTCGCCCCCGAGGGGGCGATCTTCAAGCGCGCAGCCGCGACGCCGGAGCTGTTCGAATCCGAGGGCCGGGCGGTGGTGTTCACCGGCCTGGAGGACCTGAGCCGGCGGATCGACGATCCCAACCTCGACGTGAACCCCGGCGACGTGCTGGTCCTCCAGAATGCCGGTCCGCACGCGGCCGGGATGCCGGAGGCCGGATACCTGCCGATCCCGAAAAAACTCGCCCGGGCGGGGGTGAAGGACATGGTGCGCATCTCCGATGCGCGGATGTCGGGCACGGCGTTCGGGTCGATCGTGCTGCACATCGCGCCCGAATCGGCCGTCGGGGGTCCGCTGGCCGCGGTGCGCGACGGGGACCGGATCAAGCTGTCGATCCGGGACAAGCGGATCGACCTGCTGGTCGAGCCCGAAGAGATCGCCCGGCGCCTCGCCGATCATCGGCCGCCGCCGGCCCCGACCCGGGGCTACAAGGCGCTCTACCGCCGCACCGTCACGCAGGCGCCGGAGGGCTGCGACTTCGACTTCCTGATGGGGGAGGGGCGCGACGGCTGAGCGGCCGGCTTGATCGCCGGCCGCGCCGGGCCCATCGTCGGGCCAAGAGTCGGGCCAAGAGTCGGGAGGTCACCGGATGACGCGCGCCTGCATCGTGGGCTGGGCCCACACCCCGTTCGGCAAGCTGGAGGAGCCGGATGTCGAGGGGCTGATCGCCCGGGTCTCCGGCGAGGCGCTGGCCCATGCCGGCGTGGAGGAATCGCAGGTCGACGGCATCTACGTCGGCTCGATGAACACCGGCTTCTCGAAGCAGGGCTTCGAGGGCTCGCTCGTCGCCGTGAACCGGCCGGGCCTCGCCCACGCGCCGGCGACCCATCTGGAGAATGCCTGCGCCACCGGCTCGGCGGCGCTCTACGCGGCCCTCGATTTCGTGGATAGCGGCCGGGGCCGGATCGCCCTGGTGATCGGCGCCGAGAAGATGACCGCCAAGTCCGTGGCCGAAACCGGCGACATCCTGCTGGGCGCCTCCTATCGCAAGGAGGAGGCCGAGATCGAGGGCGGCTTCGCGGGCGTGTTCGGGCGGATCGCGGCGGGGTACTTCCAACGCTACGGCGACCGCAGCGAAGAGCTGGCCCGGATCGCCGCCAAGAACCATCGCAACGGCGTCGCCAACCCCTACGCGCAGCTGCGCAAGGATCTCGGCTTCGCGTTCTGCAACCGCGTCTCGGACAAGAACCCCTACGTGGCCGCACCCCTGCGGCGCACCGACTGCTCGCTGATCTCCGATGGGGCGGCGGCCCTGGTGGTGGCCGATGCCGAGACCGCCGAGGGGCTGGAGCGGGCGATCGGCTTCCGCGCCCGGGCCCATGTCAACGACATCCTGCCGCTCTCCCGCCGCGACCCGACGGAGTTCAAGGGCGCGCGGATGGCCTGGGACAAGGCGCGGGCGCAGGCCGGCATCGGCAACGACGACCTGTCCTTCGTGGAGACCCACGATTGCTTCACTATCGCTGAACTGATAGAGTATGAGGCCATGGTCCTCGCCGCCCCGGGCGAGGGTTTCCGCGTGGTGCGCGAGGGGCTGGCCGAGAAGGGCGGCCGGCTGCCGATCAACCCGTCCGGCGGGCTCAAGGCCAAGGGCCACCCGGTGGGCGCCACCGGCGTCTCGATGCACGTGATGGCCTGCCTTCAGCTCATGGGCGAAGCGGGGGAGATGCAGGTGTCCGGGGCCGAACTCGCCGGGATCTTCAACATGGGTGGCGCGGCGGTGGCGAATTACGTGTCGATCCTGGAACGGCGGCGCTGAGCCAGAGGCGACGGCTCCGCCGCCCTTCCTCTCCCCTCTGCGGACGACGTCTTTCACACATACCCAGCGCGGACATCGGCGTTGGCGGCGAAGCTCGACAGGCCCCTTCTCCCGCACGGGAGCGGGGACCCGCGCTCGAGCCTGAACTGGTGTTGTCAGACCGAACGCGTGAACCCGCAGGCCCCCGCGGGGGAGGGAGAAACTCCGCGCGCCCTTTCGGCAGTTTGACCGCTGCTAAACCCTGCTCAGCCTAGCTTATCCAGCGCCTGCTGAAGATCCGCGATCAGATCCGCCGCGTTCTCCAGCCCGATCGACAGCCGCACGGTCTCGGGCCCGACCTGCGCGGCGGCCTTCTCGTGCTCCGGCAATTGCCGGTGCGTGGTCGAGGCGGGGTGGATCGCCAGCGATTTGATCTCGCCGATGTTCACGAGGTGCGAGATCAGCTCCAGCCCGGCGATGAGTTCGAGAGCCGAGGGCTCGCCGCCCTTGAGCGCGACGGTGAAGATCGAGCCCGGCCCGTCCGGCGTGTAGCGGCGCGCCAGCGCCTCCCCGGGCTGACCGGGCAACATCGGGTAGCTCACCCAGTCCACGGCCGGATGATCCTTCAGGAAGGCCGCCACCGCCCGCGCGTTGGCGCAGTGCCGCTCCATGCGCAGCGGCAGAGTCTCGATGCCCATCAGCGTCAGGAACGCGTTCATCGGCGACAGGCCGGGCCCCAGATCGCGCAGGCCGAAGAACCGGCACGCCGCCGCGAAGGGCGTCGCCGGAAAGGCCTCGGTCAGCACGAGGTCGTCGTAATCCGGCCAGGGCTCGGTGATCAGGTTGTAGCCGCCGGCCTTGGTCCAATCGAACGTGCCGGCATCGCAGATCATGCCGCCGATGGTCTGGCCGGATCCGCTCAGGAACTTCGAGGTGGAGTGCCAGACGATGTCGGCGCCGTGCTCGATCGGTCGGATCAGGGCCGGCGAGGCAAGGGTGTTGTCTACCACGAGCGGCAGGCCGTGGCGGCGGGCCACCGCGGCGATCCCGTCGAGGTCCATCACCGAACCGCACGGGTTCACGATCGATTCGCAGAAGATCGCCCGGCAGTCCGGTGTGATCGCCGCCTCGAAATCCTCCGGGTCCATGCCGCGGGCGAAGCGGGGCTTCAGGTCGTAGCGCCCGTCGAGGCGCCGCATCAGGCCGAGCGAGCCGCCGAACAGACGCGGGGACGCGACATAGGCGTCACCGCTCCTCATCAGCGTCATCAGGACCAGCTGCATGGCGGATTGTCCGGAGGACACCGCCACCCCGGCCTTGGCGCCCTCCAGATCGGCGATGCGGCGCTCCAACGCGGCCACCGTCGGGTTCGAACCGCGTGAATAGGAGAACCCGGTGCGGCGGCCCGCGAAGATATCGGCCGCCTGCTCGGTCGAGTCGAACACGAAGCCGTTCGTAAAGTAGATCGGCTGGACCCGCGCACCCGTGGCGGGGTCCGGCGCGGCGCCCGCATGGATGGCCCGCGTGGCGAAACGGTGCTGTCGCGTGGTGTCCGTCATGGCTCTCGGTCGGCGGTTCGGGGCCCGGAGTCGCGGTGAGCCCGGGCGGACCGGTGCGTCAAGCCGCGCGCTGGATGAAGGCGCGCAGCGTCCGGACCAGCGTGATCGGCTCGTAGGGCTTCGGGATGAACCGGGCGCCCTCCGGCATGTCGTTCGGGCCGGGCGTGCCCATGCCGGACACGACCAGCACGGGGATCGACGGCCAGCGATGCGCCACCAGCCGGGCGAGGGCGAAGCCGTCCATCGAGCCCTGCGGCATGTCGACATCCGTCATCAGGACGCCGACATCGTCGCGGTTCTCCAGCACCTTCAGCGCCTTGTCGGCGTGGCTCGCCTCCAGGACCGTGAAGCCCGCATCCGCCAGGGTATCTGCGGCCTCCATCAGCAGGAGACCATCATCCTCGACCAGGAGCACCACGGGTTGGTCGCACGGGCTTTCTGACATCAGACCTGCGGAGCTGTGGTGGATTCCGATGCCCGCGCCGTATTCCCCCGGGGCGCTCCCCGTCAAGGCGCAGGGTTGGCGCAGCGTCAGGCGGCCTCCTCGCGCTTGCCGAGACGCTTGTCGAGGTAGGTGTCCACCGTCTGGGTCAGTTCATCGACCTTGCCGTCGAAAAAGTGGTTGGCGCCGTCGACCACTTGATGCTCGATGATGACGCCCTTCTGCACCTTCACCTTCTCGATCACCGGCATGACCTCGCGGGCCGGCGCGACCCGGTCCTCCGAGCCGTGCACGAAGAGCCCGGAGGACGGGCAGGGCGCCAGGAAGGTGAAGTCGTAGCGATTCGCCATCGCGGCGATCGAGATGAAGCCCTCGATCTCGGGGCGGCGCATCAGCAACTGCATGCCGATCCATGAGCCGAACGACACGCCCGCGATCCAGCAGGACTTCGCCTCCGGATTGACCGACTGCACCCAATCGAGAGCCGCAGCGGCATCGGACAATTCGCCCGAGCCGTGATCGAACGCGCCCTGGCTGCGACCGACCCCACGGAAATTGAAACGCAGGGCTGCGAAGCCGCGGTTGGCGAAGGTGTAGAAAAGGTTGTACACAATCTGATTGTTCATCGTGCCCCCGAATTGCGGGTGCGGGTGCAGGATGATGGCGATCGGCGCGCCGCGCTTCTTGGGGGCCTGATAACGGCCTTCCAGGCGACCGGCGGGGCCGGTGAAGATGACTTCGGGCATGGTCCGCTACTCACTCTCGCATTCGCCCGCCGCGCGCGCGGCGCCAAGCTCAAGCAGCCTTGACTCGATGCGGGAGCACCATAAAAGCACTCTTAGAACAGTTCTAGTCGATTAGAATTGTTCTAAAGAAGCCGCTCGATGTGTCGCACGGGCTGCCTGAGCCGAACCTGCCGGTCGGCGGGCCTCGATCCATCGGCGGCCCTTAGCACGTCGGACCGGTCGGAAGGCAAGGAATTGTGACGCGTGGCAGACGGGGATCGCACGGGACACCGATGAGCCGGGCACGCGCCTATCTTGATTACAACGCCACTGCTCCGGTCCGCCCGACCGTCGCGGATGCGGTGGCGCGCGCGCTGATGCTCCCGGGTAATCCATCCTCGATCCACGCCGAGGGGCGCGCCGCACGGGCCGCTCTTGAGGCCGCCCGTGCGGCCGTCGCGGCTCTGGTCGGTGCCCGGCCCGAACAGGTCGTGTTCACCAGCGGCGGGACCGAGGCGGCGAACGCGGTCCTGTCGGGCGATCTGCGCGGCCGCGGCCTGCCGGCGCCGACGCGGCTGTTGCACACGGCGACCGAGCATCCCTGCGTCGCCGCAGGCCACCGGTTCCCGGAGGCCGCGGTGGAGCGGCTGCCGGTGACCCGGGAGGGCATCATCGACCTCGCCGCCCTGGAGAGTCGCCTCGCCGCGCTGGCGGACGAGACCGTGCTGCTCTCGGTCCACGCGGCGAACAACGAGACCGGCGCCGTGCAGCCGCTCGCCGAGGTCGTGGCCCTGGCGCGGGGGCATGGCCGAACGCTGGTTCACAGCGACGCCGTGCAGGCGGTCGGCAAGGTCCCCCTCGACATGGCGGCCCTCGGCCTCGACGCCCTGACCCTGTCGGGCCATAAATTCGCGGCGCCGAAGGGTGTCGGCGCGCTGGTGCTGGCCGAAGGCGTCAGCCTCGAGAGCGCCTTCCTGCGCGGCGGCGGACAGGAGCGTCGGCAGCGCTGCGGCACCGAATGCCTGCCGGCCATCGTCGGCATGGGCGAGGCAGCCCGGGCCGCCCGCGCGGCGCTCGATGTAGAGAGCGCGCGGCTCACCGACCTGCGCGATCGGATCGAAGCCGGGGTGCGGGCTCTGGCGCCCGATGCCGTCATCTTCGCGGCCGGAGCCCCGCGCCTGCCCAACACCCTGAATTTCTCGGTCCCGGGCCTCGACGCGCCCGCGTCCGTGATCGCCCTCGATCTCGCCGGCGTGGCGGTGTCGTCGGGCTCGGCCTGCTCGTCGGGTAAGGTCGCGCGCTCGGCGACGCTCGCCGCGATGGGCGTGGATGCGGATCTCGCCGGGGGGGCGCTGCGCGTCAGCCTCGGCTGGAACACGGTGGACGCGGATGCGGCATGCTTCCTCGACGCCTTCGAACGGGTCGTGCAGACCCTATATAAACGGCGAGGACAGGCGGCCTGAGCGCCGTCCCCCCCGCTTTCCGCCAGATGCTTCCCGGCCCTTGACGCCGGAGATGCCTAGGAGACGCCTATGCCTGCCGTGCAGGAAACCATTGACCGGGTCCGCTCGATCGACCTCGACCAGTACAAGTACGGGTTCGAGACCACCATCGAGATGGAGAAGTCCGAGAAGGGCATCTCCGAGGATGTGGTGCGCTTCATCTCGGCCAAGAAGAACGAGCCGGCATGGCTGCTGGAATGGCGCCTCGACGCCTATCGGCGCTGGCTGACCATGCAGGAGCCGGAATGGGCCCGGGTTTCCTACGACAAAGTCAACTACAACGACATCTACTATTACGCGGCGCCCAAGCGCCCGGCCGCGATGTCGCTCGACGAGATCGACCCGGAGATCCTGAAGACCTACGAGAAGCTCGGCATCCCCCTGCGTGAGGTCGAGGTGCTGGAGGGCATCGCGCCGGAGCGCCGCGTCGCGGTCGATGCCGTGTTCGATTCGGTCTCGGTGGCCACCACCTTCAAGAAGGAGCTCTCGAAGGCCGGCGTGATCTTCATGCCGATCTCCGAGGCCGTGCAGGAATACCCGGAGCTGGTGAAGAAGTATCTCGGCTCGGTCGTGCCGGCGACCGACAACTTCTTCGCGACGCTCAACTCGGCCGTCTTCTCGGACGGGTCGTTCGTCTACATCCCGCCGGGCGTCCGCTGCCCGATGGAGCTGTCGACCTATTTCCGCATCAACGAGCGCGACACCGGCCAGTTCGAGCGCACGCTGATCATCGCCGACAAGGGCTCCTACGTCTCGTATCTGGAGGGCTGCACCGCCCCGAAGCGCGACGACAACCAGCTCCACGCCGCGGTGGTCGAGCTGGTCGCCCTGGACGATGCCGAGATCAAGTACTCGACCGTGCAGAACTGGTACCCGGGTGACAACGACGGCAAGGGCGGGATCTACAACTTCGTGACCAAGCGCGGCGATTGCCGCGGCGCCCGCTCGAAGATCTCGTGGACGCAGGTCGAGACCGGCTCGGCGATCACGTGGAAGTACCCGTCCTGCATCCTGCGCGGCGACGAATCCCGCGGCGAGTTCTACTCGATCGCGGTGTCGAACGGCATGCAGCAGGTCGATTCCGGCACCAAGATGATCCATCTCGGCAAGAACACGACCAGCAGGATCATCTCGAAGGGCATCTCGGCGGGCCGCTCGCAGAACACCTATCGCGGTCTGGTCTCGGCCCACCGCAAGGCTTCGAACGCCCGGAACTTCACGAACTGCGACTCCCTGCTGATCGGCGACCAGTGCGGTGCGCACACCGTGCCGTACATCGAGTCGAAGAACGCCTCGGCGGTGTTCGAGCACGAGGCCACCACCTCGAAGATCTCCGAGGATCAGAAGTTCTACTGCCAGCAGCGCGGCCTCTCCGAGGAGGAGGCGACCGCGCTGATCGTCAACGGCTTCGTCCGGGACGTGCTGCAGCAACTGCCGATGGAGTTCGCCGTCGAGGCGCAGAAGCTGATCTCGATCAGCCTGGAAGGCTCGGTGGGCTGAGCGCCCTCAACGTGTGTGTGCATCCTCCCTCCCCCTTGTGGGGAGGGGCAGGGGTGAGGGTGGTGCCGGATGAAACGCGGCGTTGCCTTCTGCTCCACCCCCACCTCCGGCTCCTCCCCACAAGGGGGAGGAGAGCGCGCCTTGCACTTCGTCACGCCAGGATGCGTGAGCGGCGAGGCCTTGGGGGCAAGGGACAATCCGTGAATCCGAACAGGACTACCGACCAATGCTGGAAATCAAGAACCTCGTCGTGCAGATCGAGGACAACCGCATCCTGAACGGCCTGAACCTGACCGTGAACGACGGCGAGGTCGCCGCCATCATGGGTCCGAACGGCTCGGGCAAGTCGACCCTCTCGTACGTCATCGCCGGCAAGGAGGACTACGAGGTCCTCGACGGCGAGATCCTGCTGGACGGGCAGAACGTGCTGGAGATGGCCGCCGACGAGCGCGCCGCGGCTGGTATCTTCCTGGCCTTTCAGTATCCGCTGGAGATCCCCGGCGTCGGCACGATGACGTTCCTGAAGGCCTGCCTCAACGCCCAGCGCAAGGCGCGCGGCGAGGCCGAGCTGTCGACGCCCGACTTCATCCGGGCGGTGAACGGCGCGGCCGACAAGCTCGAGATCAACAAGGAGATGCTCAAGCGCGCCCTCAACGTCGGCTTCTCCGGCGGCGAGAAGAAGCGCATGGAGATCCTGCAGATGGCGCTGCTGCAGCCGAAGTTCTGCGTGCTCGACGAGACCGATTCCGGCCTCGACATCGACGCCCTGCGCATCGTCTCCGAGGGCGTGAATGCCTTGCGCGACCAGGGCCGCGCGTTCCTGGTGATCACCCACTATCAGCGGCTGCTCAACCATATTGTGCCCGATACCGTGCACGTCATGTCGAAGGGCCAGATCGTGAAGACCGGCGGCAAGGAGTTGGCCCTGGAGCTCGAAGCTTCGGGCTACGCCGAGTACCGCACCAACGAGGCGGCCTGAGCCATGGCCGACGTCACCAACCTCCGCTCGCCCGCCGAGGCCGGCCTGTCGAAGCTGTTCGAGACGGCCCGCCAGAGCTTCGCCAGCGACGCGACCATCGCCCGCGAGGAGGCGTTCCGCTTCTTCGAGGCGACCGGTCTGCCGAGCCGCCGGGTCGAGGCGTTCAAGTACACCGACCTGCGGGCTGCCATCAGCGAGGCCGCGCCGCCGGCCGAGGCGCCGAGCCTCGAGGCCTCCAAGGTGGCGGTCGCCAAGGCGAAGGGCTTTGCCGGGATCGAGGCCGCGCGCTTGACCTTCGTGAACGGCCATCTCGTCCGCGCGCTGTCCGATCTCGATCGGATCCCGGCCGGCGTCACGGTCTTGCCGCTGAACGACGCGCTGAGCCAGGGCGAGGACGCCTTGACCCAGCTCGCCCCCGTGCCCCAGGCACGGGAGAACCCGATCTATCAGCTCAACACCGCCTTCCTGGCGGACGGCGCCGTGATCCGCGTCGCTCCCGGCGCCAAGCCGGCGCAGCCGATCCACCTGCGCTTCGTCGGCACCGGCAGCACGCCGTTCTCGACGGCGACCCGCGTGCTCGTCCAGATCGGCGAGGGCGCGGAATTCAGCCTGCTGGAGAGCCACGAGGGACCAAACGGCCTCACCTGCCAGCCCAACGACGCCCTCGACGTGGTGGTCGGCCCCAGGGCCGCCTTCCGGCACACCCGCCTGAACATCGAAGGCGACGCGACCATTGCGCTCTCGACCCTGTCGCTGAAGGTCGAGGCCGAGGGTCAGGTCGAGACCGTGAACCTCGTCACCGGGGCGGTTCTGTCGCGCCACCAGATCTACGTGCATGTCGCGGGCGACGACACCAACGTCGTGGTCAATGGCGCCGCCATGCTGCGCAACGGCCAGCTCGCCGACTCGACGCTGCTCGCCGACCACGCCGCCGTGGGCGGCGTCGGCCGCGAGCAGTTCAAGTGGATCATCGACGGCGACGCCACCGGCGTGTTCCAGGGCAAGATCATCGTCCGTCAGGCCGCCCAGAAGACCGACGGCAAGATGAAGTCCGACTGCCTCCTCCTCACCGACGAGGGGCAGATGATGAACAAGCCGGAACTGGAAATCTTCGCCGACGACGTCGCCTGCGGCCATGGGGCCACCTGCGGCGCGCCGGATCCGGAACTGCTGTTCTACCTGATGGCCCGCGGCCTGCCGCGCCCGATCGCCGAGAGCCTGCTGGTTCAGGCCTTCGTGGGCGAGGCGGTGGAGGCGGTCACGCACGAGGGCGCCCGCGCGGCGCTGATCGGCGAGATCGAAGCCTGGCTGAAGGCGCGGGGCTGACACCGACTCAACCCTCCCCCCTCTGCGGGGGAGGGTGCCGAACGGAGTGAGGCGGGAGAGGGGAGCGACGGTGGAGAACAAGGCTTTGTTCTCGACACCCGCTCAGTCCTTTCCAGCGGCCGGGCTCCCCTCTCCCGACCCCCTTCGGGGGCCACCCTCCCCCGCAGCGGGGGGAGGGAGATCCGCGAGCGTGACCCGATGAACGCACCCGTCCTCACCCCCACCTACGACGTCGAGGCGATCCGCACGGATTTCCCGATCCTGGCGCAGCAGGTCTACGGCAAAAAGCTGGTCTATCTCGACAACGCCGCGTCGGCTCAGAAACCGCGGCAGGTGATCGACGCGATGGTCTCCTGCATGGAGACCGGCTACGCCAACGTCCATCGTGGCCTGCACTACATGGCCAACGCCGCGACCGAGGGGTTCGAGGGCGCCCGCGAGACCACGCGCCAGTTCCTCAACGCCGCCTCGACCGACGAGATCATCTTCACCCGCAACGCCACCGAGGCCTACAACTTGGTGGCCTCGTCGATGGGCTGGGGTGGCCTGATCGGGGAGGGGGACGAGATCATCCTCTCGATCATGGAGCACCACTCCAACATCGTGCCCTGGCACTTCCTGCGCGAGCGTCGCGGCGCCGTGATCAAGTGGGCGCCGGTCGACGACGCGGGCAACTTCCTCGTCGAGGAATTCGAAAAACTATTCTCGCCGCGCACCAAGATGGTGGCAATCACCCACATGTCGAACGTGCTCGGCACGGTGACGCCCGCCGCCGAGATCGTGCGCATCGCCCACGCCCACGGCGTGCCGGTGCTGCTCGACGGGGCGCAGAGCGCGGTGCATCAGCCGGTCGACGTGCAGGCGCTCGACTGCGACTTCTTCGTCTTCACCGGCCACAAGGTCTACGGCCCGACTGGGATCGGCGTGCTCTACGGCAAGAAGGAATGGCTGGATCGCCTGCCGCCCTACCAGGGCGGTGGCGAGATGATCCGCACGGTCGGTGAGGACGCCATCACCTACAACGATCCGCCGCACAAGTTCGAGGCCGGCACCCCGGCGATCATCGAGGCGGTGGGTCTCGGGGCAGCGCTCGAATACATGATGTCGCTCGGGCGCGATGCCATCGCCGCGCACGAGGCGAAGCTGACGGCCTACGCGCAGGAGCGGCTCGGCGCGATGAATTCCCTGCGCCTGATCGGCACGGCTCCGGGCAAGGGCGGCGTCATCGCCTTCGAGATGAAGGGGGCCCACGCCCACGACATCGCCACGGTGATCGACCGCCAGGGCGTGGCGGTGCGGGCCGGGACCCATTGCGCCATGCCGCTGCTCAACCGCTTCGGCGTCACCTCGACCTGCCGCGCCTCGTTCGGCCTCTACAACACGACGGCCGAGATCGATGCCCTTGCCGAGGCGCTCGCCAAGGCAGAAATGCTGTTCACCTGATATACGGGTACGAGGCTGGTCCCGTCCGGACGCGTCCGAAGAGAGTGAAGCGATGACCACCGACGCCACCATCACGGGCGGCATGAACGCCCCAGCCGTCGCCGGCGATTCCGCGATCCCGCCGGCGGAACTGGATCGCCTGACCGACGACATCGTCGCGGCGCTGAAGAGCGTCTACGATCCGGAGATCCCGGCCGACATCTACGAGCTCGGCCTGATCTACAAGGTCGATATCGGCGACGATCGGAACGTCGCCATCGATATGACCCTCACCGCGCCGGGCTGCCCGGTGGCGGGCGAGATGCCCGGCTGGGTCGAGAACGCGGTGGCAGCAGTGCCGGGCGTTCAGTCCTGCTCGGTCACGATGGTGTTCGATCCGCCGTGGGATCAGAGCCGCATGTCGGACGAGGCCCGCGTCGCCCTCGACATGTGGTAGCGCGCGGTCACGGCGCGTTGCACTCGGGCTCGAAGGCGACGGCCTCGTAGATGTCGGCCAGCGCCAGATGCGGGCCGATCTCCGGCTGGTCGATGATGTCGGTCATCGCCTTGTTGCACGCTGAGGCGATCGAAGATGCCATTAAGGTCGCGCTAACCATCCGGGCGCAGATCGGGACCGGCCGCAGCCGCGCGGTATCCCCATCAGAGTGCTCGGTGAAATTGAATGGCTTCGGGCTACGTGGTTGCAGCCATTCTGGAGACCGCCGGGCTGGTCGGTCTCGTTCTAGCTCTGGTGAGAATCCAGGCGGAACGTCGGGCGAAGGTCGCCGAGTTGCGGAGCTTCCTCCGCTCCGGCCAAACCGGATCCGCCGCCGGTGATCACGGTGGCTCGCATCATCGGGCCGCCTTCGGGACCCGCGTGGTCGCCGTTCCCTACGCTGCGGCACCCGGCCTAACCGGACCGACCCGTGACACGGCGGCCCGTTCCGCCCTCCGGCGCGCCATCGCGCGCGGTGGCCAGCAATTCCACGCCGACACGGCCGTCCCGATCAGCGCAGGATGATATCGAGGCCGCTGCCGAAGAGTACGACGGCGCTGAGCGTCAGCATGAACTTCAGGTCCTCGAGACGGGCGCTCATGATCGATCCTCTCTCAGGGGCGGCTGCCTCGCCGCCCGGCCAACGCATTACCAACGTATTAACGGAATTTCCGCGAGTCTTTTCAGCTTCCGTTAGGGATTTGCGGGCGGTTTCCATTTACTAAGGTTAGTCGTTCGTTAAGACCGCACCGGATCCGTTAATGTGTTCTAGCTCCGCCGGCACGGCTCGGCGGTGCGGCAGAGCACGCATTCTCCCAGGACGTCCGACGCCATGGAGCACAGCAGGACCGGCGTGTTCGCCAGGACGGTCGATTGGCTATTCCGGAACCGCAAAACCGGTGCGCTGACCGTCGGGCAATGGCCCAATCTACCCCTGTGGCTGTTCGGTGGGTTCACGTTGGGCGCCTGGGCGGCGCAGACGAACCAATCCCTGGCACGATGGCTGTCTGTCGGCGCAGACCTCGCCCTCGCGTGGTGGGCGCTCGATGAACTGTTGCGCGGGGTAAATCCCTGGCGCAGGTTCCTCGGGGCCGGGACGCTGGTCGGGCTTGTCGTGCTCATCACGCTTCGGCGAGCGGGTTGAGCCAAGCTCGTCTGATCACGGCGCCATTTCAAGGCGAGATGATTGAATTGGCCGTTGCCCGGAGGTCCGCTGATCCACTCGGCCCCCCTGTCCACCGAAACTCCGCTGTCTGCCGCGAGGTTCGACACCTAACGGTAGGTTGCACCGGTCGCGAATATGTGGATGTTCGCGCCGGGCGTCGGCGCATGCGTCCGATCGAGGGTTGGTGTTGAAGGCATCATGACGGACGCAGCGGGCTTCGATCCTAAGACAGCCACGTCCTCCGCCGACGAGCGGGTGCGGCTGCTCGGACAGATTGCAGAGGCGTTGAAGATCCCCGTCTCGACCTTCCAGGGGCGCGGGACCGCGAACGCAATTCCACGCGGACCGGCTGCCTCGGAATGCGCCGCGCTGCTGGCGGCGTTCTCGCGCATCGAAGACCCGGATCAGCGCCGGGAATGCTTGGCGATCGTCGAGCGCTTCGGCGAGCGATAACGGCTGACGTGCCCGGCCGTGCGCCGGCGCACACCGGATCGGCCCGGCTTCCCGATCGGCGTGCTATAGGGCCGGCCTTCCCGAGGCGACGTCCGTCGGCGCATCGACGCGCGCGCGGTGCGCACGTTACCGGCTCCGGGCTCGCCAACGCTTCACTCAGGCCCTGATGCCGATCATATCCATCTCGCAGCTGTCGAAGACCTACACGTCCGGCTTCACGGCCCTGCGCGACATCGACCTCGCGATCGAGGCCGGGGAGATCTTCGCGTTGCTCGGCCCGAACGGAGCCGGCAAGTCGACCCTGATCAACATCGTCTGCGGGATCGTCACGCCGAGTTCCGGCACCGTACTGGTCGATGGCCATGACATTGCCGGCGACTACCGCGCCGCACGGCGTGCCATCGGGCTCGTGCCGCAGGAACTCACCACCGACGCCTTCGAGACGGTGCTGAACACGGTCAGCTTCTCCCGCGGCCTGTTCGGGCTGCGGCCGGATCCTGGCCATATCGAGCGGATCCTGCGGGCGCTCTCCCTGTGGGACAAGCGCGACAGCCGGCTGATGACTCTGTCGGGCGGCATGAAGCGTCGGGTGCTGATCGCCAAGGCGCTGTCGCACGAGCCCCGGGTGCTGTTCCTCGACGAGCCGACCGCGGGCGTCGATGTCGAGTTGCGCCAGAACATGTGGCGTTTGGTGCGCGAGCTGCGTCAACAGGGCGTCACCGTCATCCTCACCACCCACTACATCGAGGAGGCGGAGGAGATGGCCGACCGCATCGGCGTGATCCGCCGCGGCGAGATCATCCTGGTGGAGGAGAAGGCCGCGCTGATGCGCAAGCTCGGGCGCAAGCAGCTCACACTGAATCTTCAGCAGCCGATCACGGCCATCCCGCCCGAACTCGCCGATTACGAACTGGCCCTCGCCGCGGACGGGCGCGAACTGGTCTACACCTACGATACGCGGGCCGAGCGCACCGGCATCACCGGGCTACTCACCGGGCTCGCCGCGGCGGGCATCCGGTTCAACGACCTGCACACCGAGCAGAGTTCGCTGGAGGACATCTTCGTGGGCCTCGTACGCGAAGAAGGGGCACGGGCATGAGCACGGCTTACAGCATGAACTGGCCGGCGGTCCGGGCGATCTATCGGTTCGAGATGGGACGGTTCTGGCGCACCGCCGGGCAGAGCATCCTGGCCCCGGTGATCTCGACCACGCTGTACTTCGTGGTGTTCGGCGCCGCGATCGGCTCGCGGGTCTCGGCGGTCGACGGCGTGCCCTACGGGCTGTTCATCGTGCCCGGGCTGATCATGCTGTCGCTGCTGACGCAGAGCATCGCCAACGCCTCGTTCGGCATCTACTTCCCGCGCTTCGCCGGCACGATCTACGAGATCCTGTCGGCACCGATCTCGCCGCTGGAGGTCGTGCTGGGCTTCGTCGGTGCGGCGGCCTCCAAGTCGATCCTGATCGGCCTGATCATCCTGGCGACCTCGGCGCTGTTCGTGCCGCTTCGAATCGAACACCCGGTCTGGATGATCGGCTTCCTGCTGCTCACCGCCGTGACCTTCAGCCTGTTCGGCTTCGTGATCGGCCTCTGGGCGGACGGGTTCGAGAAGCTTCAGCTCGTGCCGCTCCTCGTCGTCACGCCGCTGACCTTCCTGGGTGGCAGCTTCTACGCCATCGGCATGCTGCCGCCGTTCTGGCACGCGGTGAGCCTGCTCAACCCGGTCGTGTACCTGATCAGCGGTTTCCGCTGGGCGTTCTTCGGCAAGGCTGACGTGAACATCGCGATCAGCCTCGGCATGACCGCGTTGTTCCTGGTGATCTGCCTCGGCCTCGTCACCTACATCTTCCGCACGGGCTACCGGCTGAAGAGCTGAGGCCTCAGGGCTGCGCGGCCAGGAAGGCCAGCACGCCATCCCGGTGCGGCTTCGCGCCGACCGCGGTCGAGTGGTCCTTGCCCTCGATCTCGAGCGCCCGCGCATCCGGGATCAGGGCGGCGAGACCCGGACCGGAGCCCGCGACCGTGTCGAGGGTGCCGACCGAGACCAGCACCGGAACCTCGATCTGCCCGAGTTCCGCCCGGCTCAGGGTCTGGCGGGAGCCGCGCATGCAGGCGGCCAGCGCCCGCAGGTCGCTCCGCGTCTGCTCGGCGAAGATGCGGAAGGCCGCCGCGGTCGGGTTCGACGCTTTTGTGCCGGCGGGCGCCTCCAGCGCCTCCGCGATGCCCGAGGGCAGCCCCTTACCCTCGACGAGGTGCATGCCGAGCCCGCCGATCAGCGCCGAGCGGACCCGACTCGCGTGATCCAGGGCGATGTGCGCCGTGATCCGCCCGCCCATCGAGTAGCCCATCACGTGGGCGCGCTCGATGCCGAGATGGTCGAGCAGGCGAATCGCATCGCCCGCCATCGCCTCCGAGCTGTAGGCGGCCGAATCGTAGAGCTTCTCGCTCTCGCCGTGGCCGCGATTGTCCAGGGCGATCGCCCGGTAGCCGGCCTGGGAGAGCGCCTTCACCCACTGGGTGTTGACCCAGTTGACCGCGTGGTTCGACGCGAAGCCGTGGATCAGCAGGATCGGATTGCCCACACCGTCCGCCGGTGGGACGTCGATATAGGCGATCCGCACGCCGTCGGAATTGAAGGATTCCATGCCGGGCAACCCATGCTCCTCACGCTCGGCCACCGCTTAGACCACGCGGGCTTGCCGGGGCAACGCATCGCGATCGGCTTGCGGGGGCGCGCGCCGGCTGGCAAACCCCGCCGGTCATGACGGACACGCAGCCTTACGGCACCTACGAACCCACCGGTCTCGTAGCGGCCATCACCCGCCGTACGAACCGGATTCCGGCCGGATCCTGGTACGGGCGGCGCCTCGCGCTGTTCCTGCGCCGGATCGCGATCTCGCGGCTCCGGGGCAAGCCCCTGGATGTCACCCGCTACGGGGCGCGCATGCGGCTGCACCCGTACAACAACAATTGCGAGAAGAAGGTGTTGTTCACGCCGCAGTTCTTCGATCCCGAAGAGCGGGCACTTCTTCAGGAACGCCTGCCGAAGGACTGCGTGTTCCTCGACATCGGCGCCAATATCGGAGCCTACGCGTTGTGCGTGGCCGCCTTCTCGGGCCCGGGGGCCCGGATCATCGCGGTGGAACCGCAGCCCGACGTGTTCAACCGCCTGACCTACAACATCGCCCAGAACCCGTTCCACACCGTGAAGGCGGTCGCCTGCGCGGTGGCCGACAAGGCCGGCGAGCTGACCCTGTTCATCGATCCCCGCAACCGGGGCGAATCGAGCCTGCGGATCGTCGGCACCAACGAGGGCGCCCGGATCACCGTACCGGCGGTGACGCTGATGGATCTGCTGCGTGGCGAAAGGCTGTCGCGGGTCGATGCCGTCAAGCTCGACGTGGAGGGTGCCGAGGATCTGATCCTGGAGCCGTTCCTGCGCGAGGCGCCGGACTCCCTGCTGCCCCGCATCCTGCTGATCGAGAACGGCACCGGCCAGTGGCAGATCGACCTGCCCAGGCACCTCGAGGGCTTCGGCTATCGCGAGGTCGCGCGCTCCCGGCTGAACCTGATGTTCGAACGCTCGGCCGTCAGGGCGGCGTGACGACCGGAATCTCGTCCGCAATCCTAACGCCCTCCGGGCCGACCGCACAGCGATAGGCGCGGACCACCACGCCCGCGGCACGCGCCTCCCGAAAGGCCTTGTCGAAGGCCGGGTCGATGTCGCGGGCGACATCGAACGCCTCCGCGTGCATCTGCACCACGATGACGACCAGCGCCCGGCCGCCCGCGACGACCACCTGGGCGAGGTCGCGCATGTGCCGGGCGCTGCGGGCGGCCGTGCAGTCGGGGAACTCCGCCAGACCGGCCCGGCGCATCAGGTGGCAGTTCTTGACCTCGACGTGGCACGGCCCGCCACCACCGCCGCTCGCCAGGAAATCGACCCGGCTCGCCTGCGCGTAGCGAACCTCCGGCTTCAGCACGTCGTACCCGGCCAAGGCCGGGATCACCCCGGCCCGGAAAGCCTCGGCCACCAGGCCGTTCGGGCGCAGGGTGTTGAGGCCGACCCATTGCGGGCCGCCGGGCAGATCGGCCTCGACCAGCTCCCAGGTCAGCGGAAGCTTGCGCGTCGGGTTCGCCGAGCGGGACAGCAGTGCCCGCACCCCGGGCGTGTTCAGCCCCAGCATCGCCCCCGGATTGGGGCAATGCGCCGTGACGAGCCCCTCCGCAGTCTCGATATCGGCCAGGAAGCGCTTGTAGCGTCGAACCAGCCGTCCCGGCAGGAGCGGCGCGGCGAACTGCATGGCATCCTCGGGATTGTCGTAGCCAGGAGAGCGTGTCGCGCTATCTGCCCGCGCGATCCACCCGACGCCAGAGACCCATGGACCAGACCACCGAATCCGTCACCGCCGCCATCCTCGTGATCGGCGATGAGATCCTCTCGGGTCGCACCAAGGACAAGAACATCGGCACCATCGCGGACTTCCTCACCGCGGCCGGCATCGATCTCCGTGAGGTGCGGGTCGTGCCGGATGAGGCCGACATGATCGTCGAAGCGGTCAATGCCCTGCGGACCCGCTACGCCTATCTGTTCACCACCGGCGGGATCGGCCCGACCCACGACGACATCACGGCGGATTGCGTCGCCCGAGCCTTCGGGGTCGGCATCGATGTCGATGAGCGCGCCCGGGCGATGCTGCTGGAGCGGCACAAGCCGGAGGATCTGAACGAAGCCCGCCTGCGCATGGCACGCATCCCCTTCGGCGCCGACCTGATCGCCAACCCGGTCTCGAAGGCGCCGGGCTTCCGGATCGGCAACGTCCACGTGATGGCCGGCGTGCCCGCCATCATGCAGGCCATGCTGGATTCGATCGCCCCGACCCTGCAGGGGGGCGCCGCGATGCTCTCCGAGACGATCGAGGCGGCCGGCCTGCCGGAGGGCAATTACGCCGGTGACCTCGGCGTGATCGCCAAGGAGCGGCCGAAGGTTTCGATCGGTTCGTATCCGGCGATGACGCCGGAGGGGTTTCGCAACCGGATCGTCGTGCGCAGCCGGGATCCCGCGGCGCTCGCCGAGGCGCGCGGCGCGGTCGAAGCCTTGCTGGCGCGGCTGTCGGCCTGAATGTCGGACCTCCAATCGGATCGCGTTGCGTTACGGAGCTGAGTGGATGGTGCGGGACAAGAACAAGCGGGCCGATCCGGCGGCCCGCCGCGACGAGTTGCTGAAGGAGGTCTCGGAAATCGGCCGCCCCGACGCCTACGTCCTGCACGAGGTCATCCGGCTGGAAGGCGACGAGGAGTTGCGGCGCAACGGCCTCGCGCTGTTCCTCTCGGCGTTCTCCGCGGGCTTGAGCATCGCCCTGTCGCTGATCGTACCCGGCGTCCTGCGGAGCCACCTGCCCGAGACGGACTGGGCGAAGATCGTGAGCTCCATGGGCTACGCGGTCGGCTTCCTCGTCGTGGTCCTTGGGCGGCAGCAGCTCTTCACCGAAAACACGATCACGCCGGTCCTGCCGCTGCTGCACGACCGCTCCGTGAAGACGGCCCTGCGGGTGGTCCGGCTCTGGTCAATCGTCCTGTCGGGCAACATCCTGGGGACGCTCACGATCGCGACGGTGGTGGCCTATTCGGGCGCCTTCGAGCCACCCGTGCTCAAGGCCTTCGCGGAGATCAGCCACGACGCCATCGCGCACGATTTCTGGGCGACGTTCGTCAAGGCGGTCTTCGCCGGTTGGATGATCGCCCTGATGGTGTGGTTCCTGCCCGCCACGGCCAGCGCGGCACCCTTCGTGATCCTGCTGATGACGTGGCTGGTGGCGCTCTGCAGCCTCGCTCATATCGTGGCCGGCTCGGTGGAGGCCTTCTACCTCGTGGTCACCGGGGCCGCCTCGATGGGCGATTACGGGTTGAAGTTTTTCCTGCCGACGCTGCTCGGCAACACCTTCGGCGGGGCCGCTCTGGTGGCAGTGCTGAATTACGGACAGGTCGCGCCGGAGGTGGAGGAGACCAAGGCGGTCGAGGGCGAACGGCTCGATTGAGACCGGCCGCTCAGTCGAGCTTCACGGGCGGGCTGATCAGGTGATCGAGATCGTCGAGCAGCCATGCCAGAGTCCCGCGGACAGGTCCGTACAGGCCGATCTGATGCTGGCGGTACAGCAGGTCGTGGGTCAGCCGGGCGGACAGCCCTCTCAGGCGGCCGCCGCCGAAGGTGTAGCGGCCCAGCGTCCCCCATCCGTTGAAATCGGCCAGCGAGACGATGGCGCCTTTCTCGACGTAGCGGAATGGCGGCAGCTCGGTCGCCACGGTGCCGCCGCTGGCCAGCACGCCTCCGAGATGGCGGGCGAGGTGCTGCGCCTGCTGCCGGGCGGCCTGTGCCGTCGCGGGAACCGGCTTGTCGGTTTGCGGATCCGCGAGGCTGGCGCAGTCGCCCAGCGCGATGATCGCCGGATCGCGGGTCGCGCGCAGGTCCGGGCCGACGACGAGCTGTCCGGTCCGTGACCGCTCCAACCCGTCGAGGCCGGCGAGCACGTCGGGGGCCTTCACGCCGGCCGCCCAGACCTTCAGACCGGCGGGGATGCGGCTTCCATCCTTCAGGGTAAAGCCCGACGCGTCCGCCGCCGTTACCATGGCGCCGGTCCGCACCGCGACGCCGAGGTCCGAGAGGGTGCGGGCGGCGGCGCGCGAGACTCGCTCCGGAAAGGCCGCCAGCAGGCGCGGCCCGCTCTCGATCAGGGTCAAACGCAGGCGCTGCGGCAAGTCCGGCGAACCGTAGGCCGAGAGCAGGTTGATGGCATGTTTCAACTCGGCGGCGAGCTCGACGCCGGTTGCCCCGCCGCCCACGATCGCGATCTCCAGCATGCCGCCGCGATCGAGCCGCGCCAGCAGATGGCATCGGAGCTGGTCGTGGAAGTGCTCGGCCTCGGTCAGATCGTCGATGGTCAGGCAATGCTCCGCAACGCCGGGCGTGCCGAAATCATTGGCCCGGCTCCCGATGGCGATGACCAGGAGGTCGTAAGCGAGGTCCACCTCCGGCCGCCCCTCGGCGGCTTCGATCATGAGTTTAACCCGCTTCGCCGCCCGGTCGATACCGGTCAGGGCCCCGGGCTGGAACCGGAAGCTATTGCGGCGCGCCTGGGCGAAGAAGTCGACCTTCTGCCGGTCGGCCCGGGCCGTGCCGGCCGCGAAGGTGTGCAGCATCGGCTTCCAGACATGAGACAGGCTGCGGTCGGCGAGGATCACGTCGGCCCCGCCGCCGCGCCCGAGGCTCGTGGCCACCTCGATGCCGGCGACGCCGCCGCCGACGATTACGATCCGTGCCTTATCCGCCATGCCGTCCCCGCGCTCACACGCTTCGGGAACGTCGTTCACGGCCGCGATGTTCGCCGGTGCCGACGGTCTTCGTCATCGCGATTGGTCGCGCAGCGACCCCGGCCGGGCAGCGTCGGTGAGCGCGGCGCGATGGGATCCTTCCCGAGCGCCGACGCCGCTGAACGAAAAAAGCCGCCCGGAGGCGGCTTCTCTACGCGGGGATGAACTGGATCAGGACCGCAGGCGCGTCCGGACTTCACCGAGGCTCGCGCGGATCAGGCCCTGGGCGGCCTCGCCCTGCAACCGGTCGCGCAGGATCGTCTCCGACACCTTGACGGCGGCCTCGGCAGCCGCAGCCCGGACCTGGGCTTCGGCTTGCGCCTCGGCCTGGGCGATCTTGGTTTCGGCAGCCTTGGTGCGGCGGGCCAGGAAGTCGTCGAGCTTGCGGTGGCCCTCTTCGGCGGCGCGCTGCGCCTCCTCACGGGCGCCGGCGACGATCGACTCGGCCTCCTTCTCGGCCTCGGCGCGGCGGCGCTTGTAGTCGGCCAGCACGGCGGCCGCCTCCTCGCGCAGGCGCTTGGCCTCATCGAGTTCGTGGCGGACGCGCTTGGCACGGCCGTCGAGTCCCTTGGTCATCGCCGAGAAAGCGCCGGCCTTCCAGGCGATACCCATGAAGATGACGAACGCGACGGCGACCCAGAATTCGGCTTCGAGCAGCATCGTGGGTTCCCGTCTAGTGTGCGGTGGCGTCGAGGGCGCGGTCGAGGGTCGCCCGGTCGGGCGCCTGACCCGTCAGACGCTCGACGATCGCCGCGGCGGCCTCGCCCGCGATCGAGCGGACATTGCCCATGGCGGCTTCGGTCCGCTGGCGGATCGTCGCTTCGGAAGTGGCGAGCTTCGCGTTCAGCTGCTCCTCCAGCGCCTTGCGCTTGGCATCGGCTTCGGCGGCCAGTTCGTTGCGGGTGGTCTGCGCGATGTCGCGCGCCTTGCCCTGCGCGTCCCGCAGCGCGGTCTCGAAGGCGACGCCTGCGGCATCCGCCTCGGTTTTCATGGCCTGCGCCTGATCGAGATCGGCCCGCAGCCGCTCCGCGCGGGCGTGCAGGATCGACTGGATCCGCGGCAGCGCGATCTTGTCCATCAGGTAGTAGAGAAGCCCGAAGGCGAGCGCGAGCCAGATCAGCTGCGCCAGGAAGCCGGAGCTCTCGAAGGGCGGGAAGGCGCCGGTATGCCCTTCCGGGTGCTCGACATGGCCCGGCACGACCTGCGTGTCGGCGCCCGGGGGCGGCGTGGTGAGGGGGTTGGGCTGCGCCATGGGACCGCTACACTGACACCGTTCGCTGAAGCCACCGCGATGCGGTGACGGACGAAGGCGGGCGCCCCATCACGGAGCGCCCACCCGTTGACCGGGAGGCCGCAGCCTCCGTTGCCGATCAGACGGCGAAGAGCAGCAGCAGCGCGATCAGCAGCGAGAAGATGCCGAGCGCCTCGGTGAGGGCGAAGCCCAGGAGCAGCGTGGCGCGCTGGCCGTCGGCAGCGGACGGGTTGCGAAGGGCGCCGGCAAGGAACTGACCGAACAGGTTGCCGAGGCCGATGCCCGCACCCGCCATGCCGAGGCAGGCGAGGCCGGCGCCGATGTACTTCGCAGCGACGGGATCCATGATAACTCCTGAGGTCTCTTCAGATCGAAACGTGCTTTGACGTTTGCGGCGGGTGGAGCCGGCCGGATTAGTGGCCGGGGTGAAGGGCGTCGTTGAGGTAGATCGCCGTCAGCGTCGCGAAGACGTAGGCCTGCAGCGCCGCAACGAGGAATTCGAGCGCGGTCAGCGCGATCGTCAGGAACAGCGGGAGCGGCGATAGCACGCTCCAGGCGCCCGCGAGAAGAAGCTGAACCACGAAGAACGCGAAGATCTTCATCGCGATGTGACCGGCCAGCATGTTGGCGAACAGACGCACCGACAGGCTGATCGGGCGCGAGATGAAGGAGATGATCTCGATCGGCACCAGGATCGCCAGAAGCGGCTTCGGCACGCCCGACGGCACGAACAGGCCGAAGAAGTGGGTGCCGTGCTTCATCACGCCGAAGATCACCACGGTGGAGATCACGAGCGCGGCGAGCCCGAAGGTGACGATCAGGTGGCTGGTCACCGCGAAGGCGTAGGGGATCATCCCGAACAGGTTCAGGATCAGCACGAACATGAACAGGGAGAACACCAGCGGCATGAACCGCTTGCCGCCTTCGCCGGTGGATTGGTGCAGCGTGTCGGCGATGAATTCGTAGAAGATCTCCGCGAGCGACTGCATCCGGCCCGGGACGATCGAGCGCGACGAAGTCGCCACGATGGTGATCAGCGCGATCACGCCGACGGCGGCGAACATGTACAGGGCGGATTGGGTGAACGCGAGTTGCTGATGGCCGATATGGCCGAGCGATACGAGCGGCTTCAGCTCGAACTGCTCGATCGGGTCGATCGTGACCGCCATTCCCGCTCCCGCCCTTCTTGTCCGACGCACCGGCTCATGCCGGCCGCCTCGATTGTCACCGACCGGCGCGCCTTATGGCTCCTGCCGGTCGCGCCGCTCCGGACGCGCGCCGGAGAAACCCGACACCCGCATCACGTTGTAGACCCCCGCGACGAACCCGAGCATCAGAAGGACGATCAAGCCCCAGGGTTTGGTCCCGAAGACATGATCGACGATCCAGCCGAGTACCCCTCCCGCGATCACGCCAGCGACGAACTCGGTCGAGAGCGTCATGGCCTGGCCCAGCGACGAGCCTCCGCCGTTCCGAGGGCGCGTGGAAGGATCGGCAGCAGCCTGCGGCCGCTTCCGTTCGATCTGCGTCTCGAGACGTTTGAGCCTCGCGGAGAGTTCGCTGTCCGTCGGCGTCCCCTCGGTCCCGTCTCCGTCCCTCGCCCCGCCCCTCGTGTCGTCGCCGTTCACGGCTCAAAACTCACAGGGCGGGAGGATCCGAAACCGGCTGGACGCCCCCAGCAAGCGGGCGCACCATAGTTTCGCCTATCTTGGGTGTCAAGGCGAAGCCCATACATGGTAAGCCGTTGATTTTAATCTGGTATTCCAGCTTGAGCCGCAACTCCGGCGCGGTGCTTCGCAAGAGCGTCGGCCCGGCCTTCAGGCCCCGATGATCGGCTTGATCACCTTCTCCATGCCCTCGACCGTCATCTCGCCGGTGTAGCGCTCGCCGTTGATGAAGAAGGTCGGCGTGGAATCGACCTTGAACACGTCGAGCCCGCGCTGCTTCACGGTGTTGACGGCACCGTAGATCTTCTGGTCCTTCAGGCAGGCCTCGAAGGTCTGCTTGGTGTAGCCGGCCTGCCGCAGCATCTGCTCCAGCGCATCCACCGGCTTGGGCGTGAAGGCCCAGGCCGCCTGCTGATCGAACAGCAGGTCGGTGATCGGGTAGTACTTCGAATCGCCCTCGCAGCGCGCCAGCATGAACGCGGCGGTGGCCAGGGGATCGAGGGGGAATTCGCGCAGCGTGAACCGCACCTTGCCGGTGTCGATGTAGCGCTCCTTCAACGTCGGCCACGTGTTGCGGTGGAAGGCGGCGCAGTGCGAGCAGGTCATCGAGGCGTACTCGATGATCGTGCACTTGGCGTCCGGGGGCCCGAGCCAGACATCGCCGAGCGGGCCCGGCTGCATCAGGGTCGCGAGATCCGCGCCCTGTGCCTGCGCCGCGCGGGGCAGGTAGGGCAGGGCGAGGCCGGCGCCCAAGGCGAGGCCGGAGAACTTGAGAGCGTCGCGTCGCGTCGTCATCGGGCAGGCTCCGCCGGATTGATCAGTCTTGGCGTCCCGATGCGGGTACTCGGGCGCGGCCGTCCTGGCAAGGCGACCGAATCGCCTCGCTTATCGATCCGGGCGGGTGGCGACGGCCGCGGTCCCGAGGCGGTCGAGCGCCGCGCGCAGGCCGTCATCGGCGATCCCAGCGACCGCCTTCTGGACCTCGACGACCCGAACGGGATCCACGCGGGTGGGTTTGGCCTGCGTGCCGCTCCGGCCGACCCGATCCTGCTGCAGGACGATCCGCGACACGCAGGCCCAGCCGTAATGCCTGTTGATCCGCTGGATCACCACCGGCGCGAGGTGCTGCAATTCGATGGCGAACACCCCCTCGACGCGCACGACCAGCGTACCGGATTCCGGCGCCTCGCCATCCCGGCGGCGGCGCTTGGGCCATTCGAGCTTGGACGGCCGGCAGTAGCGGGCCAGCCGTTCGCCCACGATCTCCGGCCACGCGGCCAGGATGTCGGTCGAGGCGAAGCCCTGCGCCGCAAAGGCCGGGCCGATGCAGCCCTCGATCAGTTCGGCCAGCGGTTTGACGCGCGCCATGGTGGTCCCGGCCCTGTGGATCCGGCGACGTTAGCGCAGGATGGTTGACGAAGGGAGGACGCAGCCGCGCTTTCGCCGCCCTATGATCGCCTCACCCCGCCGGCTATGCAGCGCGGACCCTGTCGATCTGCCATGCCGCGCCGCACAGCCATGGATCATCAAGCCGGTGCCGGACCGCGCGCCGACGACCTGCTCGCCTGGTACGACCGCCATCGGCGCGTCCTGCCGTGGCGGGCGCTCGCCGGCGCGGTGCCCGATCCGTACCGGGTCTGGCTGTCCGAGGTGATGCTACAACAGACCACGATCGCGGCGGTCCGGCCGTATTTCGAGCGCTTCCTGGGGCGGTTTCCCGACGTATTCGCCCTGGCGGACGCCCCCGAGGAGGCCGTGATGGCGGCCTGGGCGGGGCTCGGCTACTACTCCCGCGCGCGCAATCTGCACGCCTGCGCGAAGGCCGTGGCCGCGGGCGGCGGGCGCTTTCCCGATACCGCGGAGGCCTTGCGCAAGCTCCCGGGGATCGGCGCCTATACGGCCGGGGCGATCGCCGCGATCGCCTTCGACCGGCCGGAAGCGGCCGTCGACGGCAATGTCGAGCGGGTCCTGAGCCGCGCCTACGCGGTCGAGGCGCCCCTGCCGGGCAGCCGCCCGGAGATCCGGCGGCTGACCCAGGCCCTCGTCCCCGACGACAGGCCGGGCGACTTCGCGCAAGCGCTGATGGATCTCGGTGCGACGATCTGCACGCCCAAGCGGCCCGCCTGCGCGCTCTGCCCCTGGATGGTGCCCTGTCGGGCCCGGGCGCTCGGCACGCAGGACACGTTCCCGCGCAAGATCAGGGTCGCCAAGGGGGCTCTGCGCCGCGGCGCGGCCTTCGTGGCGATCCGCAGCGGCGATGAGGGGGTTTTGCTGCGGACGCGGGCGCCGGAGGGACTGCTCGGCAACATGGCAGAGCCGCCGGGCAGCGTTTGGGAGCCGGACTACGACGTGGCCGGAGCCCTGCTGGACGCGCCCCTCGACGCCCGCTGGAAGCGCCTGCCGGGGCTCGTGCGCCACGGCTTCACGCATTTTCCGCTGGAGCTGACGGTGTTCGTGGCCCGGGTCGCCCTCTCGACGCCCGCGCCGGCCGGCATGCGCTTCACGCCGCGCAGCGCCCTCGACGACGAGCCGCTGCCGGGCCTGATGCGCAAGGTCCTGGCTCACGCCTTCGACCCGAAGCCGGAGCCCGAGAAGAAGCCGCGGGGACGCCCGAAGAAGGACCCGCCACCGATGCCGCTGCTGGCGGCGATGGAAGCCCCAGTGTCGATGCCGGATCAGGATCCGGAGCCGCGCCCGCGCGTGCGGGCCGTGCCGAAACCGCAGCCGAAGCCGGCGCCCTTGCCGCCGCCGGACGCGGACGATTTCCTGGACGGTGAGCCTGAGGCACCACCGGCCGCGCCGCGCCGTCGGGGCACGGCGCGGCGGCGCTAGAGCGCTCTCCGCCGAAGTGGACACCGGTTCGGCGCAAGAGAGCGCGTTGAAACAAAGGCTTAGAGCCGTGCTCGATTGCAACGCGCACGGTACACGACAGCGACGCCACCATCGCGGAATGAGGCGCGGGTCCCCTCTCCCGTGCGGGAGAGGTCTGCTTTCGCAGAAAGCCGGGTGAGGGATGTGCGGCTTCCGGAAGAGACGCACCCTGTCGGCGCCTCGAAGGTGCGCGCGATCCTGAACCTTCTCGACCCTCACCCCAACCCTCTCCCGCACGGGAGAGGGGGCATGTCGCGCTTGCCACCCGTGTTGGCAGACAAGTGTCGTGTACCGTGTGCAACGCGATCGGGCACGGCTCTAGTCAGAGGTCTCGGAAAGACTGGGTTTCCAAAGGGCTGAGCCCCTTGGGATCCCAGGAGCGAAGAAGGGGCGGTTCAGCCGTTCGCCATCGCCTGCCGCAGGCCGGCCCGGTAGCTGTCGATCACCAACGGCTTACCGCCACGCTCCACGTGCCAGAAGGTCCAGCCGTTGCAGGCCGGCAATCCCTGGACCAGCGCGCCGATCTTGTGGATCGAGCCGATCACGAGGCCGTTGTCGAGCTGGCCGTCCGGACGCACCGTGGCGCGGAAGCGGCGACGCTCGTCGGTGACGATCTCGCCGGGACGGATGTGCCCCGCCTCGATCACCGACAGGAACGGCACCCGCGGCTCGGCCCGCTTGGTCGGCGCCACCATGAGGGCGGCCTTCGACAGCGGCTCCACGGCGGCGATCCGCGCGCGGGCCGCCTCGGCGTAGGTCGTCTCGCGCTCGATGCCGATGAAGCGGCGGCCGAGGCGCTTGGCGACGGCGCCCGTGGTGCCGGTGCCGAAGAACGGGTCGAGCACCACGTCGCCGGGATTGGTCGCCGCGAGCAGGGTGCGGGCCAGCAGGGCCTCGGGCTTCTGGGTCGGGTGGACCTTGTGGCCCTCCTCATCCTTCAGCCGCTCCTCGCCGGTGCAGAGGGGAATGAACCAGTCCGAGCGCATCTGGAGATCTTCGTTCCCCCCTTTGAGCGCGTCGTAATGGAAGGTGTAGCCCTTCGACTCCGCCGAGCGCGAGGCCCAGATCAAGGTCTCGTGGGCATTGGTGAACCGCTTGCCGCGGAAATTCGGCATCGGGTTGGCCTTGCGCCAGACGATGTCGTTGAGGATCCAGTAACCGAGATCCTGTAACGCGCTCCCGACCCGGAAAATGTTGTGGTATGACCCGATCACCCAAAGGGTTGCGTTCGGCTTCATCACGCGGCGGCAGGCCGCGAGCCAGTCCCGGGTGAAGGCGTCGTAGGCCTCGAAGGTCGCGAACTTGTCCCAGTCGTCGTCGACGGCGTCGACGCGGCTCTGGTCCGGGCGCAGCAGGCCGGCTTCGCCGAGCTGCAGGTTGTAGGGCGGGTCGGCGAACACGCAGTCGACGCTCGACGCCGGCAGGCTGTTCATGGCTGCGATACAATCCCCGATCAGCACTTGATCGAGGGGCAGAGAACGCTGGGCGGGTACGAGACCCATCCGTGGCGCCGACGCGGGCCGCCCGGCACGCGAGACCTGTTTCCGGGCGACGACGTCGGCAGCCACGGTACGCGGGGAAGCCATGGCAAACACCGGTTACGCGACTGACCGGCAGACCATGGCCCGAACAGGGTAAAGGACGCGTTTTCAGATTTCGCCGGCCCGCGTCCCGTTCTGGGGCTGCAAATTTTGCCGAGCGCAATGTCCGGCCCATCGCGCCAAAGATTAAACTTCGGTTACAGCGCGCGCACGACGCTCTTCAAGCCGCGAAAGGCCGGCTCGTCTGCGCTTGCCCCGGCGTTCGGGCGCGCAGTTCTTCTCGACCAGCCCGGCATGACAATCACCGCCGCGATCGCACCGCTGGCGCGCGCCGTCTCCATCTCAGCGGGACGCAGGGTCACGGCCAGCGCAGGGCTTAGGAACAATGACCTATTTTCGAGGCCGGCGGCACGACATCCATAGTTCTTTCCGCCACCCGGGGACGACTACGCACTATTTCATCCGTAACAAGCCGCGAAATAAACTGACACACTCGGGCATGTAATCGTGCTGATCAGCACGAAATCGGCCAAAATGTGACGTGAATCGGTTGCGAAAACCTGCCTTATTCCGGACGATTTCTGACACGACTGGCGCCGCCCCGATAACAACAAAGGGAATGCGGTGAGAATGTCGTTTGGTTTCGGTAAGCTCGTTGTCTCACTTGGAATGCTGACCACCGTCGTCGGAACAACCCTCCCGGCCGCCGCGCAGAGCGGAGGGGCCTCCTGGTACGGAAGCGGTCACCGCACCGCGAGTGGCGAGCGTTTCAACCCCAACGGCCTGACCGCCGCCCATCGCAGCCTGCCGTTCGGCACCCGCGTCCGCGTCGAGAACACCCGGACCGGCCGCTCGGTGGTGGTTCGCATCAACGATCGGGGGCCCTTCGTGCACGGCCGCATCATCGACCTGTCGCGCGGCTCGGCCCGTGCCCTGGGCATGGGCGGCACGACCTACGTGTCGCTGCACGTCCTGAACTGATCCCAACGCGCCTAGAACGCCGGGCCGCCTCCGTCCCGACAGGGCGGGGCGGCCCCCGGGGCGTTGTCTGAGGCGGCCCGAGGCCCCATCTGCTGCCGGGTTCAGCTCGGATCAGCCTACCATGCCCAAGCCCCTCATCGTCGACATCCCGCACGACCTCGGCCGCGACGAGGCCAAGCGGCGCCTTGAGCACGGCACCGATCAGGCGCGCGCCTTCCTGGCCAAGAGCGGCATCAGCGTGGACCAGCTTGCCTGGACGGGCGATCGCCTCGATTTCGGCGTCTCCGCGGTCGCGCAGAAGATCGCCGGCACGATCGATGTGGGCCCCGAGAGCGTCCGGCTCGAGGTGAAGCTGCCGTTCCTGCTCGCCCTGTTCGCCGAAAAGATCCAGAAGGTGGCGAGCAAGGAGGGCAATCTCCTGCTGACCAAGAAGTAGCGGTCCGGAACCGGATCGGCCGGACCTTGTTTCCGCCGGAACGACGCCGAGATGCAGCGTCGGCAGCGCGGAGGATCCCAGTGTCCGATTTCACCCTCGCCGATCCGGGGCAGATCCCCGAGGTGCCGCAGCAGCCCGGCCCCGGACCGGATCGGCCCTACGAACCACCGCAGGCGCCGACCCAGCCGCCCGGGCCGGAGATCCCCGGCAACACTCCGGCCGAGGCGCCGGGCATCCAGCCGCCGGAGATTCCGGTGAACGATCCGGGCGCGCCGGAGATCAGCCCCCCGGGTCCGGCAAACCCCGTCGCCTGATCGGAGAGACGCGGGGGCGGGTTTGAACGGACCGGCGCACACTGCCATAAGCCGGCGCATGGCCGCTCCCCCGCTTCTGACTCTCCAAGACGTCGCGCTGACCTTCGGCGGCACGCCGCTGATCACACGCGGCGAGATCGCCATCGCGCCCGGCGAGCGAACCTGCCTTGTCGGGCGCAACGGGTCCGGCAAGTCGACGCTGATGAAGATCGCCGCGGGCCTGGTCGAGCCCGACAAGGGCCGCCGCTTCGTGCAACCCGGCACCACGATCCGCTACCTCGCGCAGGAGCCGGATTTCTCCGGCTTCGCCACCACGATGGATTTTGTCGAGGCCGGCCTGCCGCCTGGGGAATCGACCCATCGGGCCCGCTATCTGCTGGAAAGCCTCGGGCTGACGGGCGAGGAAGACCCCACGAAACTCTCGGGCGGGGAGGGGCGACGCACCGCGCTTGCCCAGGCGCTCGCCCCGGAGCCTGACGTGCTGCTCCTCGACGAGCCCACCAACCACCTCGACCTTCCGGCGATCGAGTGGCTCGAATCGGAACTCCGGTCCACCCGCGCCGCGCTCGTGCTGATCAGCCACGATCGGCGCTTCCTCTCAGCCCTGTCGCGGGCGACGATCTGGCTCGACCGCGGCGAGACCCGCCGGATCGACCAGGGCTTTTCGGGTTTCGAGGCGTGGCGCGACGCCTTCTTCGAGGAGGAGGAGCGCGACCAGCACAAGCTCGACCGCAAGATCGTCGCCGAGGAGCATTGGCTGCGCTACGGCGTCACCGCACGGCGCAAGCGCAACGTGCGACGTCTCGGCAACCTGCACGAGCTGCGCCAGAGCCGCCGCGAGGTGCGCCGGCCGGTCGGCAGCGTCAGCATGCAGGCCTCGGACGCCGAATCCTCCGGCAGCCTCGTGGTCGAGGCCCGCGACATCGCGAAATCCTACGGTGAACGCACAATCGTGGACGGCCTGTCGCTCCGGGTGATGCGCGGCGACCGGCTCGGCATCGTCGGGGCGAACGGCGCCGGCAAGTCGACGCTGATCAATCTCCTGATGGGCCGGCTGGAGCCGGATTCCGGGCAGGTCGTGCTCGGCACCAACCTGATGCCGGTGGTGCTCGATCAGGCCCGGGCCGTGCTGGAACCGGGGATGACCGTCACCGACGTGCTGACCGGCGGCCGCGGCGACAGCGTCACGGTGAACGGCCAGAGCCGCCATGTGATCGGCTATCTGAAGGACTTCCTGTTCAGCCCCGAGCAGGCGCGCACGCCGGTCTCGGTGCTGTCGGGCGGCGAGCGCAACCGGCTGCTGATCGCCCGCGCCCTGGCCCAGCCCGCGAACCTGCTCGTCCTCGACGAGCCGACCAACGACCTCGACCTCGAGACCCTCGACCTGCTGCAGGAGATGCTCGGCGACTACCAGGGCACGCTGATCCTTGTGAGCCACGACCGCGACTTCCTCGACCGGGTGGCCGGCAGTGTCCTGGTTTCCGAAGGCGTGGGACGCTGGGTCGAGTATGCCGGCGGCTACAGCGACATGCTGGTCCAGCGCGGTCAGGGCGTCGAGGCGCGGGCCGCGGTCCCGAAGGCGAAGGAGCCGCGCGAACGATCGGCGAATCCGGCGGCGCAGCCGGCAGGCAAGCCCAAGCTCGGCTTCAACGAGCAGCACGAATTGAAGACGCTGCCCGCCCGGATGCAGAAGCTGGAGGCGGCGATCGGCCAGCTCAAGACGATCCTGGCCGACCCCGACCTGTACGCCCGCGACCCCGCCCGCTTCGACAAGGCCTCGACCATGCTGGCGCAGGCCGAGACCGAGCTGTCGCAGGCGGAGGACCGCTGGCTGGAGCTGGAGATGCTGCAGGCGGGGTGAGCCCTGCAACCGCCTGCACGATGGACCGGACCGGAGACCGCATGACCGCCTACCAGACCCTCGAACAGCGCTTCGCCCGCCTCGCCGCCCTCGAAGGGGCCGCCGGGATCCTCGGCTGGGATGCGCAGACCCTGATGCCGGACGGCGCCGCGTCGGCGCGGGGCGACCAGCTCGCGATCCTGCGCGGCCTCGCCCACGCGATGCTGACCGAGCCCGAGGCGGCCGGGGATCTCGACGCGGCCGAGCGGGATGGCGGCCTCGAAGCCTGGTCCGCCGCCAACCTGCGCGAGATGCGCCGCGCGCAGGCCCACGCCACGGCGGTGCCGCGCGATCTCGTCGAGGCGAGTTCCCGCGCGGTCTCCCGCTCCGAGATGGTCTGGCGCGAGGCGCGCCGCGACGCGGACTTCGCCACGCTGGAGCCCCACCTCGCCGAAGTGCTTCGGCTCCAGCGCGAGATCGGACAGGCCAAAGGGGCGGCCCTGGGGCTCGACCCCTACGACGCGCTGCTCGACAGCTACGATCCGGGCATGCGCCGGGCGACGATCGACCCGCTGTTTTCCGATCTGACGTCCTGGCTGCCGGGGCTGATCGCCCAGGCCCGGGAGATCCAGGCCGGCCAGCCGGCGCCGGTGCCGCTGACCGGCCCGTTCGACGTGGCGGTGCAGCGCGCCCTCGGCCTCAGGCTCATGGAGGCGGTGGGGTTCGACTTCACCCGGGGCCGGCTCGACATCAGCCTCCACCCGTTCTGCGGCGGCGCCACCGACGACGTGCGGATCACCACCCGCTACGACGAGGCCGATTTCGGCCGGGCGCTGATGGGCGTGCTGCACGAGACCGGCCACGCCCTCTACGAGCAGGGCCGGCCGGCCTCCTGGCGCAACCAGCCCGTGGGTGCGGCCCGGGGCATGAGCCTGCACGAGAGCCAGTCGCTCATCGTCGAGATGCAGGCCTGCCGGAGCCGGGACTTCTTCACCTTCCTGGCGCCCCTGCTGCGGGAGGCGTTCGGGCGCACGGGGCCGGAATGGTCGCCGGAGAACCTGCACGCGCTCAACACCCGGGTCGCGCCGGGCTTCATCCGGGTCGATGCCGACGAGGCGACCTACCCGGCGCATATCCTGCTGCGGTACCGGCTGGAGACCGCGATGATCGCGGGCGATCTCGCGGTGCGAGACCTGCCGGGGGCCTTCAACGACGGGATGCGCGATCTGCTGGGGCTCACGGTCCCGGACGACCGGATGGGCTGCCTGCAGGACATCCACTGGCCGAGCGGGGCCTTCGGTTATTTCCCGACCTACACGCTGGGCGCACTCGCGGCGGCGCAGCTGTTCCGGGCGGCCCGGGCGGCCGAGCCGGCGCTGCCGGGCTGCCTGGCGCAGGGCGATTTCGCGCCGCTGCGGCGCTGGCTGCGCGCGAACGTGCATGAGGTCGGCAGCCTGCTCGACACAGACGCGCTGCTGACCCGCGCCACGGGGGCGCCGCTCGGCACGGCGGCGTTCCGGGCGCATCTGGAGGCGCGGTATCTCGGGGGGTGAGAGAGGTGGCGGGCGCGGGCTTTCGGAGGAGGAGGCCCGGAGCGGCCTCCGCGTCTCTCCCTCCCCCCTCTGCGGGGGAGGGGGATCCGCGGAGACAACCAATCCTGAGCGATTGAAGCCCGCCCCCTACAAAGCCACCACATCCACAGCGTCCCCCAGCCGCGCACGGGCGATCTCGGCCACGTGGCGGTGGTGGGTGAACAGGATCGGCTGCACCGCGGCGCCGATCTCGGCGAGCGCGTCGAGGCCATACCCGGTGCGCGCCTCGTCGAACGTCGAAAAAAGATCGTCGCCGATGAACGGCGCCGGCTCGGCACGCGCAGCGTAATCCTCCAGATAGGCGAGCCGCAGGGCGAGGTAGAGCTGGTCGCGGGTGCCCTCGCTCATGCCCTCGATCGCGACCATGCCGCCCCCGCTGCGCTGCCCGGCGAGCTTGGGGGTATCGGCCTCGTCGAAGGTCTGGGCGAGGCCCGAGAAGCCGCCACCGGTCAGCGACCGGAACAGCGCCCCGGCCCGGGCCACCAGGGGATCCTGCTGCCCCGACCGGTGCCGGGCCACCGCCTGACCGAGCATCAGCCCGGCCAGCCGGAGCACCGCCCAGGATCGGGCTGCCGCCTGCAGATCGGCCTCCGCGGCCTTGCGCTCGGCGAGCGCCAGCTCGGCGCCGGTCCCACCCTCCAGCTCCGCCCGGCGCCGCTCGGCCCTGTCCCGGTCGGAGAAAATCACCCGGCCGCGCTCCTCCAGCTCCTCGGCTTCGAGGGCGAGCCGGGCCAGCTCGGCCTCGATCGCCTCGGGCGGCAGCGCCTCGAGCCCGGCGCGCAGCTCGGCCTCCGCCAGCCCATCCGACGCGCCCGCGAGGCTGACACGCAGCCGCTCCAGCTCGGCACGGAGCGCCTCCCGGGCGCTGAGACGACCGAACAGTGCTTCGAGTTCCGGCATCGGCGCCTCGCCCCGATCCGACATCCGTGCGGCGACGTGGCGGGTCAGCGCCGCGCGCGCGGTCGCCAACGCGTCGGCGGCGGCGCGGCCGGCCGAGGCGGCCTCGTCCAGCCGCCGGTCGAGCTCGACCCGCCGGGCCTCGCGGGCCTGGGCGGCGACGAGCCGGCCGTGGAGGGCGCGGATCGCCGCCGTGGGGCCGGCCTCCGCGAGATCGGGGGCGAGCGTTTCAACGAGCGCTGCAGCGGCGCTCCGGAACGCCTCCATGTCGCGCCGGATGCCGGCGGCCCGTCGGGTCAGGGCGGCGCGCTCGGAGAGCCGTTCGGGCACCGCCCGCCACGCCTCAAGGGCGCTCTCGGCCTCCTCGGGCCGGGCCGAGGCGTCGAGCCCGATAAGCCGCAATGCGGCGCTCCACTCACTCTGCCACGCGGCTCGGCGGTTCCCCGTCTCGGCCCGGGCAGCGTCCAGCCGCTCGGCCGCGGCGCGGGAGGCGCGCAGGAGCCCGCCGGTCTGCAGGCTGGCCTCCCATCGGCTGGTGAGCGTGGCGAGGCGCGCTTCGAGCCGTTCGAGAGCCGGCCCGACCTCGATCCCGGGCGAGGCGTCCAGCCCAGCGCGGGCACTGAGCGCGGCGAGCGGTGCCCGGGCGGACTCGATCGCGGCGCGGGTCTCGTCGAGCCGGAGCCGGTCACCCGAGAGCCGCTGCTCGGCCTCGACCAGATCCTCGACCTCGGCGAGCCACGCCGCCATCTCGGCCGGCGAGGCGGGGGTGATGCCGGTACCCGCCCAAGCCGCGCGCCACGCGGCCTCGCCTTCGGCGATCTGAGCCTCGATCCCGGCGAGGTCGTGCAGGCCCCCGGCGAGGGTCTCCTCCTCGGCGGCGAGGCGGTCGAGGTCGGCCGCGTGGGCCGCAACCCGGGCGGCGTCGTCCGCGCGCGCATCGGCCAAGCGGTCCGCGTCGAGCCGCGCACGTTCGTAAGCCGCGATCTCGGCGGATCCCAGCATACGCCCCGACTCCAGGGCTCCCCGCAGCGGCGCGAAGGCCGCGTCGCGCGCCTCCCGAAGCGCCGCGACGCGCTCCCGGGTGGCGATCGGCTGGCCGGCCGCGCGCTCGCGCAGCCGGTCCCGGGTGGCCTTGACCTGACGCTGCGCCGCGTCGCGGTGGTCGGCGGCCCGCTCCCGCTCGCGGGCCTTTCCGTCGAGCAGCACACGATAGCCCGCCACCGCCTCCGGGTGGGGCAGGGGCGTCCGGACGAGGGCGGCGATATCGGAGATGGCCGGCGACATCCGCGCCGCCTGATTGCGCAGCAGCGCCGTCTCGTGCCGGATATTGGCGCTGAGGCTGTCGAAGGCGGCAATTCGCTCGTGGAGCCGGGCCAGGGGCTTCAGCGCCTCGCGCAGCGGGGTCGGATCGCGCGTGGCCCCTGCGGCCTCGATCTCCCCGGCCAGACGGTCACGCTCGGCCAGCGCCGCCGCGTGATCGCGGGCGAGCTGGTCCTCGGCGGCCGCGAGTGTCCTGTGGTCCCGGATCAGCCGGTCGATCCGGGCCCGGGCGGCGTCGGTCGGCTGGCCGGCCTCCAGGGCCGCAAGGTCGGCGAGGCCGATCCGGGCGCGCAACCGTTCGAGATCCAGGTCGACCTTGTGGATCTCACCCTCGATCCGGGGCAGGTCGGTGCCGCCCTTCTCGAATTCCTTGGTGCCGCTGAACGACGCAAGGATCTCGTCGGCCCGGAGCGTCAGGCCCGGCTCGACGGACACCGCCTCCGCGTCGTCCCGGGCGCGGGCGACGGCGGAGCCGGCCCGTTCGGCCTCGGCCTCCGCGGCGCGGCACCCGGCGAGGGCCGTACCGAGGCGTTCGATCCAGGCAGGATCGGCATCGACCAAGCCATCCTGGGCATCGATGCGCTGCGCCAGGACGTCGATCTCGGACAGGATCGGCCGGACCCGCTTGAACCGCTCTAGCCGCGCGCGCGCCACAGCCAGATCCTTCTGGGCGTCGCGGAGGGCTTCGAGCTGGCCGGCGGCCGCCGCGATCTCGTCGTTCAGGGCACGCCAATCCGTCGCGCGCAGGCTCGTGTCGCGGATCGTCCGGCGGGCATTGTCGTGGCGTTCCAGCGCTTGGTAGAAGGTCCGGTGCTTGGCCTTGTGGGGCGTGAAGATCGCGTCAGCCTCACCCTCCAGTGCTGCGTGCAGCTCCGTGAGCCCGCGCAGACCCGAGCCCGCCGCGAACAGGCTCGCCCCGACCTCACCCTCGACATCGACCATCTCGCGCCCGCCCGCCCGCAGGTTGGCCGCGTCGAGGCCGAAGGCGCGGCAGAACACGGTTCGCGAGATGCCGCCGAGGAACGGTGCCAGGGCGTCGTCGGGGATCGGCGCCTCGGCGGCGTCGATCAGGGTGCGGGTGTTGCCCTTCCGGCGGCGGAAGCTCAGCCGGCGCCCGTCCGCGGCGGCGATCTCGGCGCCCAGGCGCAGCAGGGGCATGTCGTGCTGAAAGGCATACGGGGTGGATTTCCCGAAGCCGAACAGCAGGTCGGTGACGGCCGCGAGCGCCGTGCTCTTGCCGGCCTCGTTGGCGCCCAGCACCACGTGCAGGCGCGCATCCGGCCGGAAGGCGATCGTGCGGTCCGTGAAGGCACCGTAGCGCTCCAGGGCGAGGTGGATCAGGCGCATCGGGGGCTCTCGATCCGCTCAGCAGTGCCGGCCGGTGAGACGGCCGAGGATCAGCGCCTCGGCCTCGGCGCAGAGGGCGTCGAACTCGGCCTCCAGATCCGCCTCGGCGGCCACCGGAGCGGGCAGACGGCCGCGGATCTGCGCGAGGGCGGCCCCGGCCCGGGTCCGGAATTCCGGATCGCGGTCGAGATCCGCCATCAGGGCGGCCGGGTCGATCGCGGCACCGGAGGACTCGACCGCGGCCGGCGGCCGACGCGTCGCGATCTTCAGGCGCTCCAGCCAGAGATCCTCGTGCAACCGGTGGGCCGCAGCCTGGATCTCGGCCGTCACGCCGTCCCGGTCGGCGGCGAGCGCGTCGTGGGCCTTCGTGGTGCCGCTCAGGTGGACGCGCACCAGGACCAAGCGGCCCGCCGCCGCGTCCGCCAGCGGCCGAAGGACCGCCTCGGCGGCCTCGATCGCGCTGCGGGTATCGGTGGCGTCGGTGAGATCCACCGACACCTGCTCGAACCGCGCGCGATCGAGGGCGAGGCGGGTGAGGCCGGTCACCCGTCCGTCGGACACCGCGACCAGGACGGCGCCCTTCTGACCGCATTCGCGGATGCTGCGGCCCTGGAGATTGCCGGGGAACACGATCCAGGGATCCCGGGACAGCTCGGCATACTCGTGGATATGGCCGAGCGCCCAGTAATCGTAGCCCCGGGCCTGGAGGTCGGCGATCGAGCAGGGGGCGTAGGTTTCGTGGCCCGCATGGCCCGTGCAGGAGGTGTGGAGGATCCCGAGGTTGAACCAGCCCGGCAAGGCTTCCGGGTAGGTCAACGACAGGTTTTCCGGGACGGCCCGGTTCTCGAAGCTGCGGCCGTGCAGGGCGACGCGCAGGGCGTCGAGGCGATGGGTGCCGGCGCGTTTGGCCTCGAAGACGTGGACCGAGGGGGGCAGGGTGATCGACTTGGTGATCACGCTCTCGGCGTCGTGGTTGCCCCGGACCAAGATGGTCGGGATGCCGGCGCGGTCGAGACGCGCCACCTGCCGGGCGAAGAACAGGCCGATCGTGTTGTCGGCCCAGTCGCCGTCGTAGACGTCGCCGGCCACGACCACGAAGGCCACCTGCCGCTCGATCGCCTGCGTGACCAGATCCTCGAAGGCGTGCCGCCCGGCCGCGGCGAGGCGGCGGGCGAGATCCGCGTCGCGGGTCGCCAGGCTCGCCAACGGCGAGCCGAGATGCAGATCGGCCGCATGGATGAAGCTGAAGCCCGACATCGACCTCCGGGAGGATCGTGGGAACGGTTGGCTGCGCGCGAGGGGACGCACCGCCGTGACCGCGCTCATAGGCTGTCGGCGGCTTTGGCCTCAAGCACCGTCGGCGTGCGGGACCGGGTTTGTCCCGCGTCGCGGATCCCTACGGCGCGGAATCGTCGCCGGATTCACGCCGCTCCTCCGAGGGCTATCGGATGCAGACTTCGCGTCGCGGCCGATCATCCAGCCCTGCTGTGCCGGGGTATCCTCTCGCCCCGCCTCCGGGGAGAGGGCTTCGGCGACCGCGTCGTCGCCGGACCGCAGACTGTTCAGCGCCCGAGTTCGACCGGAATGCTGAGATCGGCCACGCCCGTGCTGCCTACGAGGCCCGTCGGCGGTGCGGCGAGCGAGCCGACGCCCCGGACAGCGCGCAGCGCCCGCCGGTCGAGATCGGGCGAGCCCGAGCTGCGCTCGATCTCGACCCGCTGCAACACCCCGTCGGGGGCGATCTCCACATGGACCACCACGGTGCCGCCCCGCCGCCGCGATCCCGGCCGCCGTTCGGCGCGTTCGGCGGCATCGATCCGCATGACGAGATCCGACAGCCAGGCCCGCGCCGCAGGTCCGGGCGCGGCTTGGGCCGGAAACGCGCATGGGATGAGCAGCAGAGCGAGGAGGAGGGTCCGACGGGCGAACTCGGGCAACGGCATGCGGGACCGGCGACTCCTGGCGCGCGTGACGGTTGAACGTTCCTACGCGCGCTGAGTGCCCGAGGCGAGCCCTGACCCGTGGGCTGCAATCAGGAGATTGTGGTGGGTCTCCGGCTCCGCGGCCCAGCCGCAGCCAGCATGACTTCGTCGGTGCCGACCTCCAGGCCGGTATAGCCCAGCAGTTCGGCGAGCTGGGTCCGGGCGCGCCAGACGCGGCTCTTTACGGTGCCGATCCGGCACTGCATGACGGAAGCGGTCTCCTCGTAGGTGAGGTTCTCGATCGCGACGAGCACCAGCGCCTGCCGCATCGCCGGCGCCAGCCGGTCGAGGGCGGCGCGCACGTCGCTCAGGTCGAGATGGCCGCCCTGCTCGGGCAGCGACACCATTCGCTCCGCCTGCGCGCCGTCCTCGTCCTGCACCTCGCGGCCGCGCTTGCGGTGCTCGTTGTAGAACTGGTTGCGCATGATCGTGAACAGCCACGCCTCCAAGTTCGTGCCCGGCGCGAAGCCGGCCCGCGAGCGCCATGCCCGCAGCAGCGTGTTCTGCAGGAGGTCGTCGGCCCCGACGTGATTGCGCAGCAGCGAGCGCGCGAAGTGCTGCAGGTTCGGCACCAGGCGCAGCAGGGCAGCCTGGAACGCCTTCTCGTGGCCGTCCCGGGCCTTGCCGAAGGCCGCATCCAGGAGCTTCAGGAGGTCGGCGAAGCGATCCGCGATGGGCGGCTCAATCACATCCTGCGCGTAAGTCGCCGCGAGCAGATGGCCCAGGTGCGACTGGACGCTGCCGGGCAGCCGGGGAGCCTGCGGGGCGATTGTCCCGCCGTCACTGGTGTGTCGAAGCATGATCGCCGATCACCTATGAGGAATAAAGAGTATCGGTCCGGCCATTAGCGCCCGATCCCAGGACGATCGCCGCAACATAGATCAGCCGATATCGAGATCTTAAGATTGATCCATGATGTGCCGGCTGCTAATCCAAGCGGAATAGTGGGCCGGCGGCACGCTTTCGCTCCGGATGTCTCGCGCGAAAACCTGTCCTGCGTCACACTGCATCTGCGCACCGGCACCGAAGCATGTTGCGCTGGCGGCCTGCGAAGCGAAGCCGTAGTGCTGCAGCCGGACGCCGAACTCGGGACTACATGCATGACACGCCTGTCCGACCTCGAAGACGATCCGGCCTTCCAGCAGGCCGTGCTGGCCGTGCGCGGCGCGGCGAGCACGCTGAGCGGACGCGCCGTGACCGAGGAGGAGGCGCGCTTCCTCGTCGGCATCGCACTGACCACCTTTGCCCATGCCGGCGGCCTGAGCGAAGCGAGCCAGCGGCGACTGGCCCGCTTCTCGGAGACGATCGAGCACGGCACGGTGGTCGAGACCCTGACGCGCCACTGATCTCCCCTCCCTGTCGACCCGGATCGCCGCGAGCGGAGCCGCCGAGGGCCGAGCCGGTCAACCCGACCGGGCCTCCACCAAGCCGGACCGCAGGACGCGCAGGAGATCCTCCAGCACCGCCTCGCGGTCCTGCGGCTGGCTCGTCGCCAGGGCCAAGCCCGCCTCGAGGTGCTGGCCGATGATCAGAAGCCCCACCTCGCGCAGCGCGGCGCTGGCCGCCCGGATCTGCTGGATTTCGTCCAGGCAGTAGCGATCCGCCTCGATCATCGCCCGAAGCCCGCGGACCTGCCCCTCGATCCGGCCGAGCCGCCGGACCAGCGGGGTACGCTCCGCGTCGGTGCGGGCAAGGCAGACGCGACCCTCGACGAATGTAGCGCGTATCACCGTTTTTGGGCCTGATCTGTCTTGGTCCGCGCGGGTGACGCTTCGAAGCGCCGGGCCGTCAGCCGATCTGCTGGGTCTCGGCCGCGCTGTCCGGCCGTGCCGGACCGAGCACCGGCGCTTCGCCCATCGGCTGGTTCTGCACGACGCTGAACTGGCCCTTGCCGTCGAGCGAGGGGCCTTCCGTCCAGCGGCCGGCCGGGGGCGGCGAGCCGTCCGCAGCGGTCCCGAAGAAGTTGTAGTTGAACTTCTGGTTCTCCTTCTCCTGCGGGAAGGAATTCGGGATCGGCAGCGTGCCGGCATGACCGCCGAGTTCCTCGATCACCGCCAGCCATTGCTGCTGGTGCATCGTGTCCCGGGCGATGAGGAAGCTCCACATGTCGCGCATGCCGGCATCGTTCGTGGCGTTGTAGAGACGCACCGCCAGGACGCGCCCGGTGCTCTCGGCCGCAACGTTGCAGTACATGTCGGCCGCGATGTTGCCGCTGGCGTAGATGTGGCTCATGTCGAAGGGCACACCATCGGAATTGCCCGGGAAGGCGGCCATGCCGGCGGACAACAGCGTCTTGTGCAGCATGCCCTCGGCGATGTGGCGCGGATTTTCGCCGCCCATCACGGCGCCGACGATCGCGTCGGCCGCGCCGGCCTCCTGAACCTTGGTCGGGGCGGTCTCGAGATTCATCGCCACCGCGGTCGCCAGCATCTCGATGTGGCCGATCTCCTCGGTGGCCGTGTGGAGCAGCATGTCCCGGTACTTGGTGGTCGGGGCACGGTTGCCCCAGGCCTGGAAGAAGTATTGGAACGCGACCCGGATCTCGCCCTCGACACCGCCGATCGCTTGCTGAAGCATGCGGGCGTAAATCGGATCCGGGCTGTCGACCTTGACCGGGTACTGCAGGCGCTTGTCGTGATAGTACATGATGAGTGTTCCTCGCGTGAGGGACGGCGCGGTGAAGCCCACCGCACGATCGGCCGCGGGTCCCGTACTCCACGGGAGCATCGCGCCTCGCTTTCTATCCAACCCGGGCTCAGGACATCGGTTCAGTCGACGGACGCATTGTGAACGATTTAAGAGGTCGAAATCCGATTTTCCCTTGTGAAATCAACACGAAATTTCTTTCGGCAAAGAGATTTTCACGAGTCTGATGCGTGAATGATCCGACATTAACATAGGTTTTTGCGGGTAGATCTATGTCAACATCGCGCAATCGGGCGAAGGATGAGCGCGAAATAGCCTCACCTGCAGACCCGGACGCTGCGGCTTCTCGCGACCGCGGGTTCGTCCCGCACTCTGTGGCTGCGGAGCGAGGGCGTGTCGCTGGATCCGGCCGCGTCCGATTTCGGATCCAACCGTGACGGTCATCGATCGTTGAATGCGCAATTAAATCGTGCAAATATCCAAGGTCCGATTGCGTACGCCTCAGAAAATATTGGAACGACTTCTGGTCCAATCATTTCCTAACGACTTGTACTGGAAGATGCGCTGATCTCACGCGCTTTGAATATCCGGGTTGGCGCGTCGCCAATGACCTGGAGTGCGTCCTATGCTCACTGCCCCAATGGCCGATCTGGGCCGCCTGTTTGGGACCCGTCCGGCAACCCCTGATGGGTTCGCCAGAGAGCTTGGCCTGCCCATGCGGGAGCGGTCCATTGCCAAGCAGCACGATCTGCTGCTGCCCGGTGCTGAGCCGGGCGTCGCTCATCTGCTGCTCGCCGGTCACGCCTGTCGCAGCCGCATGCTGCGGGATGGGCGCCGGCAGATCACAGCGATCCTGATACCCGGAGACCTCTGCGATCCGGAGGCGATCGTCGCAAACCGCGCGGATTATGCCGTCAACACGCTCACCCGATGCACGGTCGGCGAGATTTCCCTGGCGCGGATCGCCGCCCTCGACCACCGGGACTTGACCGCCACCCTCGGCCACCGCCTGCGCCGCGAGGCGGCCATTGCCCGGGAATGGATCGTCAGCCTGGGGCGCCGGGTCGGGATCGAGCGGATGGCGCATCTCCTGTGCGAGTTGCGCTGGCGGCTGGCGGCGGTGGGCTTCGCCACCGAGGACAGCTTCGAGATGCGGATCACGCAGAGCGACTTCGCCGACGCTCTGGGATTGACCCCGGTCCACGTCAACCGGGTTCTGAAGAGCCTGCGCGAAAGCCGGCTGATCCATCTGCGCGGCGGCCAGCTGACCTTCCTCGATCGCCCACGCCTGGAACGGCTGGCGCAGTTCGATCCCACCTACTTGGAGATCTGAGCCGATCCCGTGTGATCGGACCGTTCGAACCGCTGGTTGGACGCGCGTTCCGAGCGACCCCGCGCAGACGCAGCCGTTACGGCTCCGTGATCCCGGGTCCGGGCCCCGATCACAGCCACCCGACCCGACGGGCCAGCATCACGCAGAGGGCGAAGCAGGCCGCCACCGTGACGATCAGCATGGCGGCGTTCGTCCAGAACCGGACCGGCCGGCTGGACCCGTCGATCCCGCTGGCGCGCAGCCGAACCCACGGCACGTAGAGGTAGAGCGCGATCACCGTGAGGATCAGGAACGCGAAGGTCGGCACCCGGCCACTCGCGAGCGCAGCCCCCGCCAGGATGGCCCATCCGAGAACGAGGCTCACCATCGTGAACAGGGCTGTGGAATTCACGGGCCTTCACAATCCTTCCGGCGCGACTTTGCGCCCCCGTGGGACGGGGGGATCGTCCCGGGCTCAATCCCGTTCTCTAGCCCGGCCACGCCCCGGCGCTGCACGCCCGCATGAGCGCAGTTCCCAAAGTGCTACAGGGACTTACAGGCAGCGGTAGTGCAAGTGTGTGGAATCCGGCCGCGTCCGTCAAGTCGCACGCCAGGGCGATCCGGGCGCCAGTTCGGATCGCTCCGCGGCCATGCTGGGCGCGTGACCGGGTCGCGATATAACCGGCTTGGCGAGACGGGTCCGCGTCTGCGGCGCGGGCGGTCTCCGTCATGCCCTCTGCACCGGAACAAAATGGCCGTGAAACCGAAGCTGCTTCGTCTCGCCCTCGCCGCAACGGCGACGATGTCCCTGTCCGTGGCGCAGGCCGGCTGGCAGGGCCCCGGGGCGCAGCCTCTGTTCGTCAATGAGGCCAATCCGAGCGGATACAATTACGCCCCCAGCGTCATCGTCGAGGGCCAGACGACCGACATCTGGTGGTGCGGCCTAGGGCAAGACCGACGTGATCTTCCACCGGACCTACACCGCCCAAGGGGGCTTCTCGCCGGCGCAGATCGTCTTCCAGCCCACGCCGGGATCCTGGAACCGCCAGTATGTCTGCGATCCGAGCGTGATCAAGGGCGCGTTCCGCAACCCCGCGGACGGGCAGCCCTACGCCTACGCGATGTACTATTCGGGGGCCGACAACCTGCCGGGCCACGACAACCACACCGGGTTGGCCTTCTCCAACGACAAGGTGACCTGGATCGACTACCCCGAGCCGGTCATCGCCCCGCTCAACCCGACCGTGGCCCAGGGCAATTACGGCGCCGGGCAGCCGGCGACCATCAACCTCGACGGCCGCTCCAGCCTGCTCGTGTTCACCACCGACCTGACCGGCCCGCAGGGCGTGGCGGGGTTCGGCGACCTCTACGTGCGCCGGACGGCGGACGCGGTGCATTTCGATCCGCCGGTCCGGGTGCCCAACCGGACCGCCGACGGCGCGACCATCAATCCCAACTCCGATTTCGCCTACGACCCGTCTTCGGGCGACGTCTACGTCGTCACGGGGCTGCCGGGGCGCAACTGCCAGCTGGTCGCCTGCAAGGATCCGGCCCGCAACCCCGACCGCGAGACCTACCAAATGGGTCTCTACCGGATGCCGCTGAAGGCCCTGCTGAGCGGCGCACCCGCGACCTGGATCCCGGCCGGCGACCTGAACACGGACGTGACGGGGTTCTACCTCAATCACAGCCCCGGCTTTCAGCGTGACCCCTTCGGCAGCCTCACGCCCTTCCTGCCGTCCGTCACGGTCTATTTCTCCGGGGGCGATCCCTATCCGGGCACTTGGCGGATCGCCGCGGCGACCGAGAACCCGGCCGCCGACCGTGCGCCCCTGAAGCGGGCGCTCGGACCGGGCGGCCACTGGGTCACCACCGGCTACATTGCCCCGGGCTACACGATGGAGACCGCGCTCGGGACGGTGTTCCTCCTGCCGAAGCCGGGTACCGCCAAGCTGATGAGCTGCCTGGCCGGGGCGGACCACTTCCTCAGCCGCGATCCGAACTGCGAGGGCCGGACCCCGCTGGGGCAGACCGGCTATCTCTACGAGGCGCCGCGACCGGGCAGCCACCCGATCTACCGCTGCCTCGCCGGCGGCCGGGACCATTTCGTGTCGACCGACGCCAAGTGCGAGGGGCAGGCGACCGAGGGCCTGCTCGGCTACGGGCTGGACTGATATCGGGGCAGGGCCGCCCGACGGGTCCCGGTGCGGCGTTGCGCCCGGGAACAGGGCGGAGCGCGTCGCCTTTCTGACGGTACCGTCGGCTCACGCCGAACCTGTCGGCTCACGCCGCGTGGCTGCCGCCGAAAACCCGTCCCGGAGATGCCTCTGATGCCCACTCTCACCCGTGGCGCGGCCGCCCTCGTCGCCTGTCTCGTCGCCGGGCCGGCCTTTGCGCAGGGCAAGCCGCTTCCGCCCCCGGCAAGCGACGTGACGCCGCCGGTGGAACTGAGCATCAGCATGCAGGACGGCAAGCCGGTCTGTGATCCGGCCGAGCTCCGGCTGCCGGCGGAGACGAACGTCGTGCTCCACATCAAGAGCAGCGCCGACGCCCCCGTAATCCTCACCGCGCCGGGTCAGTTCGAGAACGGGCTGATCCAGCATTCGGACGGCGACCTCGTCCATGTGGAGAGCGAAAAGGGCTACACGATCAAGCAGAACGGCCAGGGCACGCTGCGCCTGCGGACGATGAAGGCGGGGGAGGAGACCTACGCCTGCACCAGCACCCGCAACCAGTCCGCGCCCTTCAAGGGGAAGCTGACCCTGGTCCCGCCGGCCAATTAAGGCTCTGACAACCCATGACCAGCGGCGCATCCAGCGAGACCCTGAGGATCTTCTACGACGGGGATTGCCCGCTCTGCCGCGCCGAGATCGGCCATTATCGCACCTGCGACGGCGCCGACCGGCTCGCCTTCGTCGATGTCGGGCACTCTCAGCCCGCGCCGACGCTCGCGCCCGGGCTGACCCACGCGGCCGCCCTGCGACGCTTCCACGTCCGCACGGCGGACGGGCGGCTGGTCTCGGGTGCCGAGGCGTTCGCCCATCTCTGGATGAATCTCCCGGGCTGGCGCTGGCTCGGCCGTCTGATCGGCCTGCGCATCCTCGGCTTCCGCCCCGTGCTGGCGATCGCCGAGGCGGCCTATCGCCTGTCGCTGCCCCTGCGGCCGCGCTTGGCGCGGTGGGTCTCGCGGCAGCACGCGCATCAGCGCCGATGACCGGCGGATGACGACGCGCTGCGTCCACTATGTCGGCTTCCGCGACGACCGTTACTGGAATGCCTTCCGGATCTTCGGCGGTCCCCGGGTCATCCATCGGCGTTGGGACTTCTATGCCACCCGCGATGTCGGCCCCGACGATCTCGTGGTGTTCGCAGAGGGCGACGACACGCAGCCCCTTGCCGAACGAAACGTCACCGATATCGACGAGCGCTGGCTTTAGCGCGCGCTCCGCCGTGGCGGCGACCGATCCGGCGTAAGGCAGCGCTTCACACCGAAGCTTGAGAGACGGGCCCGATTGCAGGGTGATCGCGCACGCCCGCAAGGTCTCGTTCGATGCGCAGGCCTGGGCCAGGCCGGCCTCCGCTTTCCCTGTTGACGATCCGCGAGCCGACCTCGCCGCGGCACAAGCTCAGCGTTATGGTCCATTACTGATGTTGCGGCCGACAATTTCTCCTGGCACTGGTTCAACGGAAAGCTAGTTCGAAACGGAGCCTGTTTAACGGGTTATTAACTATCATCGGTGCTGGTTCGCTTCAGTCCAAGGAGCCCGTTCCATGATCTCCGCAAGTCTCCTCGTCGTGATCAGTGCGGCGCTCAGCGCGGCCGCGGCGGGCGCCGTGCGCGATCCGAACGCCCGCAGCCGCTGACGACGCGGCGGCCGGACTGTTGCCGGTCTGCGACAGGATCCGGATCGCGCGATCCGGACCCGCCTGAGCCTTCGAACGGGCACAGTTCGACGGCACCCCTGATCGGACGATCCTTGATCTCCGGTCCCGTGCATGTTCCCTGCAGTCCGTGCCTTCGTCCTCCAGCATCGGGAAGGCAGTGCGGTGCTCGCCTCGTCGGGCGCCTTCCTGCTCATCGTCTCCGTGTTCGCCGCCCTGCTGGGTTAGATCGGGCTGCGGCGGCCGAGATCCTGCCAGAGCGGGCCCAGGCCTCCTTCGAACAGGTGATGCGGCCCGGCCTCCCATCTGGTTGTCTGGCGCCTCCCAAACCCCAATGGCATACTCAGCCCGCTCCGGTCTCCAGCGCGGGCTCTTTCGTGCCGGCCGGCCGTGGAACCGGTACGCGATGGCGGCCGAACAGAGCTCACGGCAGACATAAGTCCGGCGAGCGACTGCTTTCATCCGATCCGGCGGCCAATAAATATCCCGCAACCAGGCATTTACGGGTCGCCGGAACTGGGCACATCGTAACGGCTGCGCGTGACCGATCGTCAATCGGGACAAACAAGCGCGCGAACCCGAGGAGACGCCCATGCTGTCGAGACGAAGCTTCGTGAATTGTGCGCTCTGCGTGCTCTCGAGCGGCTTCACGGCCGTCGCGGTCGAGGCGCAGCCGGCCGGTCAAACCTCCGGCGTCACGCGCACGATCCTGAGCACCGAGGACTTGCCGGGCGGACATTACGTCGTCGTGCAGGTCGCCGCCGAAATCGCGCCCGGGGCGACCGTCGCACGCCATACGCATCCGGGGATCGAATCCTCGGTGATCCTGGCGGGCGAGGCGGAGTTGCTCGTCGACGGCCAGCCCAATCGCACGTTGCGGGCCGGCGACAGCTTTCAGGTTCCGGCCGTCACCCCGCACAGCCTGCGAAACGGCTCCGGATCGACGCGCGTGGCGGGAACCTACACGGTGGAGAAGGGCAAGCCCCTCGCGTCGCCGGCCTGAACCGACCGCGCCCGTTCAGGTGCCGAGACCGGAGGTCGGCCTCTGCGGCGGAAGCGGAGGTCGCACGATGCGGGATCCGGGCGGCGTCGGTTCGCGATCCCCGCTGACCGGCGCCTCGGATCCGGCCACCGAGTCCGCCGGCCGGGCCGGGCCCGGACCCTCGGCTTGCCGGGAATCGCCGACGCTGCGGGTCGCGCCGATGTCGCGGGACATGGTGGTGCCGCGGATCCTGCCGGTGTCGCTGGGCTCGGGAAGCGCGCATTGCTCGCCGCAATTGCTGACCACCGCGTCGTAGGCCTTGCCGGCGATCGCCGCCGAAACGACGCAGCGGGGCGGGTGATAGACCAGCTCGTACTGGAACTTGCCCTGATCGTCGGACTCGGTGCGGAATCGGCCGTCCAGCACCACCGGCATATGCGGCTGCTCGGTGGTGCCGACCACATAGAGCCGCCCGGTCGCAATCGCCGCGATGGTGATGTCGGAGGCCGCCCGTGCGGAGCCGCAGGCCAGCAAGGCCACCGCTCCTACGGCGGCGATCGGGATCACATGAGCCAACCGGCCAACCTCCTGACGCGCGTTCAACCTCGACGTATGGCCCCGTAATGGCCCTGACCGAGACGGCGACGCCACCCGCCCCGAACACCGCAACGAACATCCGGCGGGCTTTGCTCCATCGGGGCGGGCCTCCCGTAGGACGGACCTGCCCGCTCAACGCAGGCTTCAGGACCGCTTCACGGCGCCCAGGCTCCGCGTGAGTTGCACGACCACGTCATCGCCCTTTGAGGGTGCGATGGCTGTGACGGGCGGCTCGAAATCCTGCAGGCGTCGGGCGACCTCCATCACGACGTGCTCGACCGATGGTGGCCACGGCACCCCGTTATCCAGCAGCATCCGGGCTGCGCGGACGAGCATTCTGAACTGCTCGGGCGGGATCGACGCGCCCGCCACATGCTGATCGAGGATGCGATCGGCAATCGCCGCCGCCAGCCCGGCAACTTCAGCCATCTTGTCTGGCTCATCGCCGGTATCTGTCATGTGCGTGGGACCTTCGCCTCTGGCGCTGGGTGCGGATCCAACCCGGCCCCGGAGCGACCGACCTCCGTAGTGCCGATCCGTGGACCGAGGCGCGCCGCGGGCGGTCGTACCGGAACGGGTCCGGGTGTGGTCGAGCCTGACGAGCGGCCGCACGTGCGCGTTATTACGGGACATGACCTCCGCAATTGTCCCCTGGTCAATAAACAGGCCCGGCGGCAGAGTTCAAGCTTCACCCTTCGGGCCGGGATGCGCTGGCGCTCCGAAGCCGCCGCCGCGGTGACCGGGCGCCGGGCATCCACGCCCGCCCCTCAGACAGAGGGGGGAGATGACTGCGGAGCGGGCGTGGAGGTCGAGCGCGGAGCCCGACGACCTTCAATAGCAAGAATTATGCAGTCCGGCCGGATCGCGCCTGCACCACGAAGCCCGGCCAGGCGCTCGAGCTGCCGGCGCGGGGCGTGACATCTGCGCCCAGGGCCGAAACTGTGCCGTGCCCGCGGCGGCTTGATCAGGCATGGGGTTCCTCTACGGTCTGCCGGTGTCGCCAACGCCATCCAGCCCGGGCAGAACGCGATGCTGTCCACATCGCTTGGCCAGCCTGTCACCGCCGCGCTGATGTCCGTAGGGGTGGCCTTCGTCGCCCTGTTCTGAACCGTACGGACTTGCCCGGGACTTGCCCGGGGCGGCGCCGAGCCGCCCGGTCTCGCCCTCTCCGCCGGTCAACGCAAGCCCTGCGTGGGCGCCCGCGTCACGGCAGGCGCCCACGATCGGGTGGGGATGGAAGGGCGCTCAGCGCCCCTTCTTGTAGAGCTTGCTGGCGATCTCGAAGATCTCCTCCGGGGCGTAATCCGGCGCGAACGCACCGTAATTGCCGTCCAGTTCCGGGATCTTGCCGCCCTCGGGATAGCCGTCCACCACCTCGAGATTGCCCGGCGGGTCGCCTGGCAGCGCCACCTCGTCGTTCGACCACACGCCAGCCGCCTCCTTGTAGTCCGACTCGCTGAACGTGTAGAGGCGGCGGTGCTTGCCCTCGTCGAGGTACTTCTGACACTCGGGGATTCGCGACAGGTCGATATTTGGCGTCGGCAGCATCTTCTCGATCTGCACCCCGGTGAGCTTCTTCAGCGCCAGGGCATAGGCGTGGGCGTGCAGCGAGCCGCGCACGAGCAGGTAGGCGCAGGTCTCACGCCCGGTTGGCTCCGACATGGTCTCGTAGACCCGCAGTTTGTGGATGCGCGCGCCACACTCCAGGTGGAAGTTGTGCAGAAGGTCGATGATCAGATTTCCCGTCGTCGTCACCATGTCCATGTTCCAGGACGCGGCGTTGGAATTCATCGGCATGGCGCCGCCGCCGTTCGACAGGAAGCTCCCGGCGAGCCGGATGTCCTGCATGTCTTCGAAGGGCGCCTTCGAGATATCGACGTTCGATTTCGGGTTGCCCGGGCCGTTGTTGAGCAGGGCGATGCCGGTCGAGACCAGTTCGACGTGGCCGATCTCCTCAGCGAAGATGCTCGACACCAGGCTGTAGAACGGCCGCAGCTTCTCCTTGTTGCGGAAATTGAAGCTCTGGAACATGTAGTTGCCGAGGGTCGACATCTCGCCGTACTTGCCGCCAAGCAGCTCCTGCAGGGCGGCGGCGGCGTTCGGCTCGGGCTTCTTCGGCTCGGGGAGTTCCGTCAGTAGGCGGTCGATCTTCATGAACATGCGAGCGGCTCCACAGCGCGGGGTGCGCATGAGGGCATCTGCTTGAGGGGAGCGATCGTTCCTGCCCGATCGCACCACGGCCGCGTATTCTGCCACGCTCGGCCTGTTCGCCACGACGGCGCAGGCCGGAGGCGCCTCGACCGCCGGTGATGACCGGCGGCCTGCGCGCTATTCCGGCTTCACGAATTTGCACTTGCCCCGGTGCGACCACGGACCGGCGACGCCAAACTCGGCGCAGAAGGCATCCACGGCCCGGGTTACCCCCGGGAAGCGGCCGCCGAGCCGGTCGTAATCGTCGGCGATGAACAGGCCGCCGGGTCGCAGGACCGGCCACCACGCCCGCAAATCGGCGGCCACCGATGCTTCCTCGTGGCCGGCATCGAGATGGATCACGTCGGCGCTCACGCCGCGCAGGCGCATCAGCTCCGCGGCGTTCACGGAGTCCAGGGGCAGCGGCACCACCCGATCGGCCATGCCCGCGCGCAGGACGTTGGCCAGGAAGGTCCGGTAGAGGCTCGGGAAGCCGTGCTCGGTGCGGAGTTCCGCGAAGAGGCCCGCATCGGCCCAATGGTCGACGGCCCCGAGCCACGTGTCGACCGCGACGATCGTGCCGTCGATGCCGCGCTCGGCCAAGGTGCGGGCGAGGTAGAGGGCGCTCGCCCCCTTCCAGGTTCCGATCTCGACGATGACGGCCGGGCGGAGATCGATCACCGCTTCCTCCAGGTAGGGATGGATGCTGCGCCAGCCCTGGAGATCGGCGGGACGCAGATCCGCTGGCGGGCCGGCGAAGGGGTCGCGGCCGTGCCACAGGGCGGCGATGAGGTCCTGTCGGGTCATGGTTGGGCTCGGGCTCAGGAGCGCACGCGGCGGTGCGGATTGTTTCAGGGTGCGGTCGCCGCCCCAGCCCGGGCTTGCGCGTAGAGCGCCTCGCAGCGGTCGAGCCAGCGCGCGCGGGTGAACAGCCGCTGGACGCGCGCGTGCGGGATCGGCCTCGGGATCGCGAGCGCCGCATCGATGGCGTTGGCGAGGTCGTCCGCGTCGCCCGGCGCCGTGAGGGAGCCGGCCTCCCCGACGATTTCCGGGACGCCGCCCCGGGCGAAGCCCGCGACCGGCACGCCGCAGGCCATCGCCTCGACCGCTGCGAGCCCGAACGGCTCGTCCCAGCACGGCGTGGTCAGGAACACGGAGGCGCGGCCGACTTCGGCGGCGAGGGCGGCGCCACCGAGCCGGCCGCCGTAGCGGATCGCGCCGCCGAGCAGTGGCGCGACCTGCGCATCCCAGTAATCGGGCTCCTCGATCGGGCCGAACAGGGTCAGCGGCAGCCCGGCCCGGCGCGCCGCCGCGATCGCGTGATGGGCACCCTTGTCCGGCGCAATCCGCGCGCACCAGACGGCGCTGCCGTCGCCGCGCGACTGGAAGGGCCAGGCGGCGGGATCGACGCCGTTGTGGAGCACCGAGGCATGCCGGGGCGCCCCGTCCGGCCACCATGCGTCGCGTTGCGCCTGCGACGTGGCGGTGATCCGGTGTCCCGCGGCGGGGCTCGCCTGCACGAACCAGCGCAGGGCGTCGAAGGGTGGCACGTGCAGAGACGTGACGGTGGGTATGGCGGCGGTGCGCCGCGGTTCCAGGGGCAGGCGGCTCAGGCTGTTGTTGTGGAGTACGTCAAAACCCCCGGCGGCGATCCGGTCGCAGGCGGACGCATAACCGGCGTCGAGATGATTCTTCAGACCCGCATCGCCGCGGTGCTCCAGGCCGGCGTGACTCCGCTCGTGGTGGACCGGGATCACGGGATCCAGGGCGAAGCGCCGGTCGCTGTCGCCGGAGGCGAACAGCACGACATGGTGGCCGCGGGCCGTGAGGCCGTCCACGAGGTTCCAAGTGTAGGCTTCGAGGCCGCCCGCGAAGGGCGGGGCGATCGGGTGACGGAGATGGGCGAGGAGCGCGATCCTCACGCCGTCACCGGCGCGGGCTCGTTCGCCCGGGCCTCGATCGTGCGGATCACCGAGGCTGAATTGGTGTAGGGCTGGTGGCCCTGCTGTCCGGTCAGCGCGAGATCATCGGCGTCGGGCCGGCGCAGGATGCGGATCGGCCGGTCGGGCGTGTCGTCGATCAGGCCCATCACCTTGAAGGCGTAGAGCCAGTGGCCCATGGTGCGGTAGCCCCACTTGGCCTCGAACAATTCGGCGTTGCGCACCACGCTGTCGAGGTGATGGACCGGCGGCATGTGGTGCGGGTGGTACTGGTGATAGGCGCGGGCGCCCTTCATCCAGGCGATCGGGATGCCGCTCCGGTCGAGGAGCTTGCCGAAGTCGGTGTCCTCGCCGCCGTAGCCGGTATAGCGCTCGTCGAAGCCGCCGGTCGCCAGGAAGGTGTCCCGCCGGATCGCGAAGTTGAGCGACCAGAAGCAGCGGTAATCGTTGCAGATCTCGATGCCAGCGGCCGGCGGGCCCCGGCGGTCGGAATGCCTCTCAGCCACGGCGTCGAGCCCGTCGTAGTCCCAGGCGCCGGTCGTGGCGTGCTCGGGCAGATGCAGCACCTCGCCCATCAGGAGCCCGTCGAGTTCGGCGAGCCCCCGCGCGTAATCGGCAACGAGATCGGGCGCGGGGATGCAATCGACGTCGAGGAAGGCCACGGCATCGCCGGATGCCGCCGCAACGCCGCGGTTGCGCGCGGCCGCGAGCTGCAAGTCGCGGCCCGGCACGAGGATCTGGTGCACCGGAAAGCCGACAGCGGGCAGGTCGTAGGGTGCGTCCTGCATGACCGCGACGATGAATTCGGCGGGGGCTTGCGTCTGGCGTTCCAGGCCGAGGAGCACGTTGCGCAGGTGGGCCGGACGCCCCTTCGCGAGGGTCACGACGGAGACGGTGGACATGCGGCGCTGAGGCTCCGATGGGGTCGGGGGAGGGGCGGCGTTCATTCGGCCGCGACGGTCCGGAGCGGTCCGAACTCGGGGCGCGGTGCGGGTTCGGCCCCGGCGGGTCCGAGGTCCCAGAGCGCGTCGGTCAGCCCTTCGAGCCAACCAGCGGCGCGGGCGGCCGCCTCGGGGGCGTACAGGTCGCGCAGGGCGGCCCCGTCGAGGCGGCGTGCGCAGGCCAGGAGGTCGCGCCAGCCCTGGAGATCGCCCGGCCAGACGGGGGCCTGCACGGCGGCGCCGAGGCGGACCAGGGCCTCGGCCTTGCGGGTCTGTTCAGCGAAGTAGCGCCATTCCGGCATCACGATCAAACGGCCGCCGACCCGGGCGACCTCGTGGACCGTATTGTCGCCCGCCGAGGCGATCACGATGTCGGCGGCGGCGAGGTAATCGGTCACCGAGGCGACCCAGCCGAGTTCGCGCAGATTGGAAAAATCGGTCTCGTGGCCCTCACGGTGGGTCGGCCCGAGGGTGAGCCACAGGGCATCCGGCGCGGCCCGGGCCGCGACCGTGAGCGGCGCGTAGGGCGTGCCGCTGCCGCCGCCGCCGGTCACCGCCACGACAATCTCACGGGCGGGGTCGAGGCCGAGCTTTGTGCGGGCCTCGGCGCGCTCCGGCACCCGGTCGACGGTCGTGCACAGGCCGCCGCTGTAGAAGGTCTTGGCGCGCAGGCGCGCCGGGTAATCGTCCTGCTCCAGGCGTTCGTCGAAGGGGGCGAGCATCCCGACGCAGGCCTCGTAGGCGCCGACGTGGCCGATATCGGAGCGGTCGCCATGCATGCGGATCTGCACCGCCGGCACGCTGGCGATGCGGGCGAGCAGCGCGATCTCCGCCGAGACGTCGACCACGAACAGGCCGACATCGCGCGTGTCCAAGTGGTCGAGGATGGTCCGCATGGTCCGGCGCATCGCGGTCAGGCCCAGGGGGACGCAGTGCATCACCTGCGGGGTCGGCTCGGCGTAGAGGCGCGCGGTCGGCACCGCGGCGCCGATCATGTTGGGCAAAGCCACGATCTCGATGTCGCGATGGAAGCCGTCGAACAGGCTCGGATCCGCGGTCAGGACCGAGACAGGCCGGTCTCGGCTGAATTCGGTGGCCAAAGCCATCGTGCGGTTGGCGTGGCCGCGGCCCTGGTGATGGACGAAGAACGCGATCGGCTTCTTCATGGCGGTCGGTCCGGCCTCGGCGTCAGGAGAACAGGGCGTCGGGCCGCAGGGCGGCGGCGATCTCGGGTTCGGTCGGCGGGCGGATCAGGCGGATCGCGGGGCCCCCGGCGTCCCAGTCGATCAGCCCGGCCGCACGGAACTGGTCGAGCCAGTAGGTCATGCACCAGCGCCCGTGCCGCGCCCTGAAGCGTGCCGCATTGGCGAGGATCGGCGCGAAGTGCTGCAGGGGTGGCACGTGGACCGGGTGGTGCTGGTGGTAGGCGCGGGCACCCGCGACCCAGAAGGTCGGCAGCCCGGAGGCGGCCAGCCGCGCGGCAAGGTCGGTCTCCTCGCCGCCGTAACCCACGAAGGCCTCGTCCATGCCGCCGGCCGCGCGCCACGCCGCGGCCGGCAGCGCGAACGACAGGCCCCAGAGCTGACCCGCATCGGGTTCCGGCCGCAGACCGGCCTCCGGCAGGCCGGGCCGGGCCGGATGGGTACGGCCCGCGCGGTCGAGCGCCGCCGGATCGGGATCGCCGTCGGACGCGCCGGGCGGCAGGTAGAGGACCTCGCCGAGGAACAGCCCCCGCGCCGTCCGGGCGGCCTGCGCGTAGGCCGCGACCAGCCCGGATGCCGGGATGCAATCCACGTCGAGGAAGACAAGGAGATCCGCCGAGGCCGCCTCGGCCGCCCGGTTGCGTGCGGCGGCGAGCGGCATCGGCTCGCCCGGCACATGGAGGTGCCGGACCGGGCAGCCCGGATCGGGCAGGTCCGGCGCGCGCTCGGGCTGCATCCAGGCGATCACCAGTTCGCGCGGCGGCAGGGTCTGGCGGGACAGCCCGCGCATCAGATTGCGCAGCCGGTCGGCCCGGTTGCGAACCAGCGTCAGGACGCTTGGGTTACGCGCCGCCCCGGGATCAGGCGACGTCTCAGCCAACATGGGCCAGCATCCGACGGAAATGCGAGACGCCCTCGATGATGCCCCGGGCATGGGTTCGCCGGGCCACGTAGGAGTGCTTCAGGGCGGCGTGGCTCGCGAGGTCGTCGGAATAGTTCGCCACGATGATCGCCTGGACGCGGGCGCCCAGCATCTCGATGTCGTTGCCGGAATCGCCGGCTACGAACACGGCGTGCTCCGGCAGGTCGTACAGGGTTCGGACGTGATCGACGGCGGTGCCCTTCGAGGCCGATTCCGGCAGCACGTCGAGGTACCGGCCGTGACTGTGGATCACGCGGGCGGCGAGGCCGGCCTCGGCCAGGCACCCCCGGACACGCCGCGCGGCCGCCGGGTCGCCGAAATAGCTGAGCTTCAGGGCGCGCTGCTCCAGCGGCCCCTGCGGGCTGAGCCCGTCGAGCCCGGCCAGAGCCGCCTGCACGGCGGGCCGGTCCCAGCCCGGCTCGATGGTCCGGCGCCACGCGGCGTCCGCCGTGTAGGTCACGCCGTTGGCATCGAGGTGATAGATCTCGGACCCCACCGAGGTGATCATCACCTGGGGCCGGGGGCTCGCCTGCTGCTCCAGCACCGCCATGGCGCTGTGGAAGGACCGGCCGGTCGCGACGCCGAAGGCGAGCCCCGCCTGCCGGCTCCGCCACCGGCGGAAGATGCCGAGCGCCGCATCGCAGCCGACCAGCGTGTTGTCGATATCGCAGACGAGGAGTTGCCGGGGGGCCGGAGCCGGCGGCTCCGAAGCCAGCAGCGCGCGCAGCAGCACGTGGTAGCGGGCGGCGTGCCGGTCCCAATCGTAGGCCGCCGCCGCCCGAGCGCCGCCGGCCACGCAGCGGGCGTAGAGCGCCGGATCGCCCAGGATCCGCAGGCAGGCCTCGGCGATCGCCTCGGGCGCGCGGGGATCGACCAAGAGCCCGTTGCCGCAGGTCTCGACGATGTCGTTGGGGCCGCCGCTGTCGGTGGCGACCAGCGGCAGGCCGGCAGCCGAGGCCTCCAGCAGCGTCAGGCCGAAGGGCTCGTTGAGGGCCGGGTTGACGAACAGGCCGCCCCGCGCCCGGGCATGGGCGTAGATCGCCGGAACATCCTCCGGCCGGTGGGTCTTCGGATAGGCGACGCGCCCATAGAGGTCGTAGCGGTCGATCAGGACCAGGAGGTCTCGCATCGTGGCGGCCATGTCGCCGTCGAGGGTGTCGATATCCTCACGGGTGCCGGCGACGATCACGAGGTTGGCGTGGGCTTGGAGCGCGCGGTTCTCGCCATAGGCCCGCACCAGAGCCGCGAGGTTCTTGCGCGCCACCGGCCGGGTCAGCGCCAGGATGGCTGGTTTGGCCGGATCGTCCAGGAAGCGGTCGATCGCGGCGTCGATCCGGGGGTTCGGACGGGCCGCGGCGAAGCGAGCGAGGTCGCTGCCCGGGGGCAGGATGCGGACGCGGCCCGGATCGTAGGCGGCATAGCCGGCATATTGCACCTCGGCCTCGTCCCGCGACGAGGCGATGACGAGCTGGGCCCGCGCCAGGGCCTGTTCCTCGGCGGCGATCCGGTAGGCGAGGTCGGGGCGGACAGGGGACGCGCCCAGCATCCGCGCCTTCACGCGTCCGAGCGAATGAGCCGTGAACACGAAGGGGATGCCGAGGCGGTCCTCCACGAGGGCTGCCACCGTAGCCGCGTCGGCGTAATGCGCGTGGATGAGATCCGGAGCCCGCTCCTGCGCGGCGATCCAGGCGATGAGATTCTCGGCGAAGCACGCAACCTCGGCGTGCATCGCTTCCTTGGCGCAATAGTCCGCAGACGCGCTGGCGAGCCGCACGAGCGTGACCTTGTCGGCGATCGGCTCTTCAGGCACGGCATAGGCGGCACCGAGGGGACCGCGGAACAGGCGCGTCGCCACCACGATCCGCGCAAGGTCATGATCCTGCGCTGAGGCCGAGACCAGATCGAGCAGGTAGCGGATATGGCCGCCGGTGTCGGCGGTGAGCCCGTAGACGACGCCGTCGCCGCGCAGGCAGCCCTGCAGGGCGATATGCAGAACGAACATCAGGCGCAGGCTGCGGCTTTCGGACGCCCCCACGGATTTAATGTCAGTCCAGCGATCGACGCGCCACGACTTAACATATGTAAAGAGGTTGCCGTGCTCCGCATTGCCCAGGTCGCGCCAAACATATTTCCCGTTCCCCCGGATCATCACGGCGGCACCGAGCGAGTTGTGCACGATTTGAGCACGGCGCTACGAAGCTTGGGCGTTGAACTAACATTATTTGGCTCGTCGGACAGTGTGACAGACTTGCCGCGCGTCGGCGAATATCCGAGTCTCGCGGCGCTGGAGCGGCAATACGGACGCGTCGCGCCCGGGGTGCCGGCCGCCCTGGATGCCCTGCAGCTGGAGGCCCTGCGCCTGCGGCTGGACGATTTCGACATCGTCCATTGCCACGGCGAATTCGCGCACGCGGCGCTGCTGGGCGCGCGTCGCCGGCGCAGCCTGACCACCATCCACTGGCGGGTCGACGAGCTCGACCGGGCCTTGTTCTTCCAGGGCTTTCCGGATTTACCGGTGGCGGCGATCTCGGCGGCGCAGGCGGCCGGCATCCCGGCCGCGAACCGGGCCGGCATTGTGCATCACGGCATCGACCGGGACCGCTACGGTTTCCGCCCCGCGCCGGACGATCATGTCGCCTTCGTGGGCCGCATGACCGACCAGAAGCGACCCGACGTGGCGATCCGTGTGGCCCGCGCCGCCGGTCTGCCGATCCGGCTCGGCGGCACGGTCGATGTCGGCAACCCGAATTACTTCGAGACCAAGGTACGTCCCCTTCTCGGCGCGGACGCGACCTACCTCGGGCCCGTCGACGATGCCCAAAAGGGCGAGCTCCTGGGCGGTGCCCGGGCACTCCTGTTTCCGATCGACTGGCCGGAGCCCTTCGGCCTCGTGATGATCGAGGCCATGGCCTGCGGGACCCCGGTGGTTGCGTGGGATCGCGGCTCGGTCCCCGAGATCGTCGAGGACGGGGTGACGGGCTTCATTGTCGCCTCCGAGGCCGAGGCGGTCGCGGCGCTGGCCCGGATCGGTCAGCTCGACCGCGCCGGGATCCGCCGCCGATTCGAGGAACGCTTCACGGCCGAGCGCATGGCGCGCGATTACCTCGCCCTCTACCGCCGCCTACTGGCCACCTGATGCGCACCGCTCTCCTGGCCTGGGACTACCCGCCATCGCCGAGCGGGCTCTCGACGGCGGCCCGCGAGATCGCCGAGAGCCTCGCCGAAGCGGGGGCGGAGGTCACGGTCTTCACCCTGGACCGGACGGGCCACGCGCGGGTCGACGGCGTCACTATCATGGGCCTCGCCCTGCCGCCGGGAAGCCCCCTGGCATGCCTGCGCCTCTGGGGCTCGGCCGGGCATCTCGCCGCGCCGCTCGCGTTTCGGTACGCCGTGCGCTCCGCCCACGCCACGGCGCCCTTCGACGTGATCGAAGCCACGAACTGGTACGCACCGGCCGCGCTGCTCACCGGCCATCGGGATTTGCCGCTGGTGACACGCAGTTCGACGCCGGCCGCCTTCACCCGCGACCCGGCCGGCTCCGTGAGGAACCGCCTCGACGGATGGACCGCCGACCGCCTGGAACGCCGGCAGGTCCGTGGGAGCGCCGGGCTCATCGCCAACACCGCCGCGCACGGTGAGGTCGTCGCCCGGGCCTACGGGCTGGGCGGCCGGCAGCCCGCCGCGGTGATCGGCCTCAGCCTTCCGCCCGAGGTCGCGGCGGCCGCCCGCGGTGCCCCGTACCCGGAGACGGCGGAGCCTCTGCGCCTGCTCTTCGTCGGGCGGGCGGAGGCGCGCAAGGGATTCGACGCGCTCCTGGCCGCCGTGGCGATCCTCGGCGCGGAGCAGGCGCGGGGGAGCCTGCCGCCCTTCGTGCTCGAGCTCGTCGGCGTACCGCCGGACGATCTCCCGGCCGATCTGCCGCAGGTGGCGCGCCGGCACATCCGCGCCCGCGGCCGGATCGACGGGCAGGCCCTGTCGGCAGCCTACGCCGCGGCCCATGCTGTGCTCGCCCCCTCCCGCTACGAGAGCTTCGGCCTCGTCTATCAGGAGGCCCTGGCGTATGGCCGCCCGGTCGTCGCCTGTGCGGAGGATGCGAGCGCACGCGCCTTCGTGGGCGCTCCCGGCGCCGGCCCCCTGGCCTCGACCGCCACCGGGCCGGCCTTGGCCGAGGCCCTGCGCCCGCTCCTCATAGATCCGGACCTGCGTCGTGCGTATCGCGCCCGCGCCCTGGCGGCGGCGGGCCGCTTCGATCGGGCAAGCCTCGGGCGCGAGACCCTGGCGCTCTACGAACGGGCGATCGCGGCGGCGCGGATGCGTCAGTCGGCATAGGGGCGCAACAGCGCGATCGCCTCCTCCGGGCGTCCGCGGCCGGGATCCAGAGCCTCGTAGCGCCGCGACCGCGCCCGGACATGGGCGCCACTCAGACGGTGCTCGATGCGGCCGTGCAGGGTGATGAAGCTCTCCGGCCATCCGCCGTCGAGGACCGGCCGCTCGTGGACGCGGCCCGCGTAACGCAGGCCCGTGCGGTTCAGCCGGTATTGAACATCCGGGAAGACGTCCGACAGCACGCCATCAACCCGGTTGGCCCGTGCGAGACCGATCGAGGCCACGCCCTGCGCCTCGGCGAGGGCCGCCAGGGCGGACAGCAGGCGGCCGGCTTCCGGGCTCAGCACCTCGTCGGAATCGAGCTGCAGCATCCAGCCGTGACGGGCGAGGCCCTGGAGCGCGTTGCGCTGCGCGGCGAAATCCCCCTCCAGGGGGCGGGCGGCCACGCGCACCGCCCCTATGGCGAAGCCGGCAACCGGCATCGGAACGGCGGCCATCTCCGGCCCGTCGATCAGGATCGCGACATCGTCAGCCCAGCCGGCGTGAACCGGCAGCGCCGCCAGCACGTCGTCCCGGTCCGCCGGGCGACAGAGCAGGCCCAGCGAGACCGTGCATCCGCCGGTCACTTCGAGCGCGAACAGCGCCGCCCGGGCGGCCCGGGTGCCATGGGGGTGCCGGAGTTCCGTGCGACCGGCCTCATCGAGTGGACGGATGCCGAGGCTCCGCCCGGTCGCGGCGCTGCGCAGGGTATAGAGGTCGAGGCCGTAGGGCGCCGCCGGGTCGGATGCGAAGAGGGGTTCGGACAAGCTGCGGGCGAGATGCGCCCGGCACGACTCCGGATCGGCCCCAACCGCGAGCAGGACCCCGCAGGCGCCGCAGGCCAGGGGGAAGGTCCTGCGATGCCCGCCCGGATAGGTCAGATGCCGTTCGCTCGGCCCGAGCATGTCGGCCGCGCAGACGAAACAGCGGCGCATAGTTCCACCCCAACAGGCTCGCTCGGCGGAGGGCTGGCTGGG
>NZ_JALNUM010000069.1:0-34106 GCF_026540795.1 Methylobacterium sp. GC_Met_2 | reverse complement strand
TGCGTGCCTCGGATACGGGGGCGCGGATGTGCGTAAAGGGGCGCGAAACGATCAGGCCGCGTCGGCGACGAGCCCGACCTGCTCGAGCTTGGCCGTCAGGATATCGCGGTCGAACGGCTTCATGATGTATTCGTCCGCCCCCGCCCGGAGGGCCCGGGCGATAGCGCCGACATCGTTCTCGGTGGTGCAGAACAACACCTTGGGGAACTCGCCCCCCTCGCTCTGGCGCAGGGCCTGGAGGAAGGCGTAGCCGTCCATGTTCGGCATGTTCCAATCGAGCAGGATCGCGTCCGGCATATGGGCCGCGCAGGCTTCGAGGGCGGCGCTGCCGTCCTCCGCCTCGCTGACATTCATGCCGAGGTCCTCAATGATCCGCCGGGCGACCTTCCGGATCACCGCGGAATCGTCCACCACCAGGCAGTTGGTCTCGTGCGGCGCCTTCATCGGGCTCTCCCTCAAGCCGCCTTGGCGCCGGCCGCCGTGAAGCCGAGGAGGGCATCCACGTCGAGGATCACCAGCAGGCGCCCGTCGAGGCGGTGGACACAGGTGGCGAGGTTGCGGAAGCGCGGATCCAGGTTGATCGGCACCGCCTCCCGGCTATCGGCGCCGAGCTTCAGCACCTCGCCGACCCCGTCGACCACGAGGGCGAAGGTCTCGCCCGCCTGTTCCAGGCCGATCGCCATCTTCGGACTGGCCTTGCCGCCCTCGCCCTCCGCCTCCGCATCGGGCAGGTCCAGGCGCCGGCGCAGGCTCATGGCGGTGACCACGCGGCCGCGCAGGTTCAGGAGGCCCACGATCTCGGCCGGCGCGAGCGGCACCGGCGTCACCCCGGAGGGCACGAACACGTCGTGGACCCGCTCGATCGCCAGCCCGAACAGGGTCTCGCCGACAAACACCGTCACGAAGTCGTTGGTGGCACCGGTCTCGACGCCGTTGGTGCTCGCTTGGGCGCCGGTGGCGTTGGCATTGGCAGCCTGCATCGGAACTCTCCGGATGATCGTTTCGATCGTTGCGATCGCTGTGGGGCGGGCGGCGCCGGGATCAGGCCGCCTTCGAGACCGTCTCGGCGCCGAGCTCGGCCAGGGCGGCGATCAGGCCGGCCCGATCGAACTTCGCCACGAGATCGGCGATCGCCAGGGTCCGGGCCCGCTCCACGGCGTCGGCCCCGATCGCCCCGGTGAGGCCGATCACCGGGAGCGCGGCGAGCCGCGGCTCGGCCCGGCGCATCGCGGCGACGAGGTCGAAGCCGCTGCGGCCCGGCATCTCCAGGTCGGTGACCACCACCTCGATCTTCGGATCGGACTGGAGCGTGTTGAGCGCCGCCTCCGCGCTCGCCGCCGTGATCACCTGATAACCCGCCGCCTTCAGCACCGGGGTCAGCATGTCGCGGAAGAAGGCCGAATCGTCGACCAGCAGGATCGTGGAGAGTTGCTCGGGCCGCTTCAGGCCGCGCGCCCAGTCGTCGTAGGCCAGCGGCAGGAAGTGGGCGATGTTGATGATGTCGGTCGCCCGGCCCCGCAGCACCGCCGAGCCGATCAGGTCCGAGCGGTCGGCCGCGATCTCGATGTCGAGCCGCTCCTCCACGATGTCGACGATCTCGTCGACCACGAGCCCCATGGCGCGCTCGCCGTCGGAGAACACCACCAGGGCCTGGGTCCCCTCCGACTTGATGGTGATCGCCGTATCCGCCGGGACGAGCGGCATCAGGCGCCCGCGGTACTGGATCAGCGCGCGGCCGCCCAGCCACTCGACCTTCGCGCACTCGATCTCCTCGAGGCGGGTGACCAGCGACAGCGGCACCGCCTTGAAGCTGCCCTGACCGCCCTTGAACACCAGGAGCGTGGTCTTGTTGTCGACCACCTCGCCCGCCGCGTCGTCGTCGGCCTCGGCGTGGCCGCCGCTGCCCTGAACGCCCTGCGCCACCTGCCGGGCGACACCGTTCGGATCGACGATCAGCACCACGGCGCCGTCGCCGAGGATCGTGTTGCCGGCAAACATCGGGATGTGGCGAAGCTTCACCGACATCGGCTTCACGACGATCTCCTCCGTGTGGAAGACCTCGTCGACGAGGATGCCGAAGCGCTCCCGCCCGACCTGGGCGACCACCACGAAGCCGGCCTGCTCCGTCTCGGAGCCCGCCTGCGATTGCCCGAGCAGCCCGGTGAGCGACACGATCGGCAGCAGCCGCTCGCGCAGGCGCAGAACCGGCGCGCCGTTGATGCGCTCGACCCGCTGCGCCCCGGCATCGACCCGCACCAGCTCCAGCACCGCCACCTGCGGCAGGGCGAAGCGGTGCTCGCCGGCCCGCACGATCAGCGCCGCCACGATGGCCAGCGTCAGCGGGATCTTGATGGTGAAGGTCGTGCCCCGGCCCGCCGTGGTGGCGATGTCGATCAGGCCGCCGATGGTCTCGATGTTGGTCTTGACCACGTCCATGCCGACGCCGCGGCCCGACACCGAGGTCACCGCCGCCGCCGTGGAGAAGCCCGCGTCGAAGATGAACTTGGCGACCTGCGCGTCGGTCATCCGGTCGACGTCGGCCTGGGCGGCGATCCCGCGCTGTACCGCTTTCTGGCGAATCGCCGCGAGGTTGAGGCCCTTGCCGTCGTCGGCGATCTCGATCGTGATCGTGCCGCCCTCGTGATAGGCGGCGAGCCGGATCGTGCCGCGGGCGGGCTTGCCCGCCGCCACGCGCTCGGCGGTCGATTCGAGGCCGTGATCGGCCGAGTTGCGGACCATGTGGGTCAGCGGGTCCTTGATCACCTCAAGGACCTGCCGGTCGAGCTCGGTCTCGGCGCCGACCATCACGAGGTCGATCTGCTTGCCGAGTTCCGCCGAGAGGTCGCGGACCACGCGCGGCAGCTTCTGCCACGCATTGCCGATCGGCTGCATGCGGGTCTTCATCACGCCGTCCTGCAGCTCGGCCGTGACGTGGGACAGCCGCTGCAACGGCACCTTGTAACTCGAATCCTCGTGCCGGCGGGCGATCTCGAGGAGCTGATTGCGGGTCAGCACCAGCTCCGAGACCATCGTCATCAGGTGCTCGAGCGTCTCGACGCTCACCCGGATCGTCTGGTTGCCCTTGGCGGCCGCGGTGGTCTCGCCCGGGGTCGTCTCGCCCTCGGTGCCGCCCTCAGCCTTCTCGGCGCGCACCGGCTCGGCCTCGACGGCCTCGACCGGTGCCGCACTCGCCTGCGGAGCGGGAGCGGCGGGTTTGGGCGCAGGGGCGGCGGCCGCCACGGGCGGAGGCGCTGCGAAATCCGCTTCTTCCGGCCCCGGCGCCGCCAGGAAGGCGGCCTCGAGGTCGTCGAGGGAGACTTCGCCAGGCTTCAGTTCGCGGACCACCGGATCGGGCAGCACCGGCTCGGGCCGCGGCGGGGGAGCCGCCGGCTCCGATGCCTCGGCCGAGCCCTCGGCCATGCGCTCCAGGGCGGAGATGAGGTCGTCGTCCGACCCCGCCGGCTCGGTGCCGGTGGCCTCCAGATCGGCCAGGATCTCCTTCAGCCGGTCCAGGGTCAGCAGGATCAGCGTCACCGACGCGGAGGTGGCGGGCAGCCCGTCCCGGAACCGGCCCATCAAGGTCTCGGCCGCATGCGCCAAGGCTTCGAGGCGCGGAAGCCCTAGGAATCCGCACGTTCCTTTGATTGTATGGACTAGTCGGAAGATATTCCGAAGGATCGTCTCATTATTCGGATCCTGTTCAAATCGGACGAGCTCTGCATCGACTGTGTCGAGATGCTCGCCGCTCTCAGTCAGGAACTCGCGAAGCAGGTCGTCCATAGGCGCAACTCGTTACCGGAAGAAGGTCTCGCGCACCGTACTTACTCGGGCGCGGTTAGGGAAGCGTTTCAGTTCCTGCCCCGCGCCGGAGTTTTTCAGAATTTCACGCCAGTGTGGTGTTCGAACCCTCATCGGAGGGTTCAACGGATGCTTCGATCACTGTCGGCTCGGCCGTGATCGTCACCTCATCATCCTGGATGGCGAATCGAACACTCATGTCGGCGGCCCGCGCCACGAGGCCGGCATAGAACGGCAGGATGCCGTGGGCATCGACGGTTCCACTCTCGGGGCTGCCGGCCATCAGCTCCTCCACGTGCGGGGGAATGCGGGCATGCGAGCCCTTGGCCTTGAACACGAAGCTCGGCGCCGCGCCGTCGCCGGAGACCACGACGTCGATCGCGCCGCCCCGCGGGATCGCGGTCGTGGCGATCATTACGAGGTTGAGGAGCAGCTTGACCTTGTTCTTGGGAAACAGCGCCTGCGGGGCGCTCCAGGTCAGCTTGGTCTTGTCGTCGGAGAACATGCCCTTGGCGACGCTTTCGGCATCGGCGAGGTCGATCGAGGCGCCGGCCGATCCCGCGGCGCCGAAGGCGATCCGCGCGAATTTCAGCCGCGCCGAGGCCTGCCGGGCGCTCTTGCCGATCAGCTCCAGCGCGAAGGTGCGCATCGATTCGTCCTCGTCGTCCTCCAGGACTTCGAGCCCGTTGACGATCGCGCCGACGGGGCTGATCACGTCGTGGCAGACGCGGGAGCAGAGCAGGGCGGCGAGGTCGAGGCCGTCGAGGGTCAGGGTCGGCGAGTTCGGGGACGACATGGTGCGCTCCGGGGGAATCTGGTTCGGGCGTCTGCGGGCCGGGGCCCCGACTGGCGGCCGTTCGTCGGCCGCCGCATCCGGCGTACACGTCGCCCAAAGGAGCCCGCGCCCAGCGGGTCGGACCGGGGGCGACGGCCGGTCCGCACGGATAAACGCCACGCCGGCCTTTGAAAAGCGTTACCGGGATTGACGGATCGGCGCGGCGGCGCCCGATTCGGGCTGGGCTGTCATGGCCACGGATCGCGAGATGGAGCCGGCGGAGGGAGGGCGCACGTTGTTGGCAGTTGACCCAGGCCATCGACGATCCGTCAAATCCGCCAACCCCTGACGCGGAGCTCCACCCCATGCAGTCCGCCCCGACCCTGCGCGAGAGCCTGCAGCCCCGCCTGCCCCTCGCGGATCCGGAGGCGGCGCGAGCCCGGCTCGCCGAGATCGCGCCCGCTCTCCCGCCGGGTTTCCTGACGCCGCCCTGTCGTGACCTGCTCCTGGGTCTCGCCGACCATTCCCCCTTCCTCTGGCGGGCGTGCCTGCGGGCGCCGGAGCGGCTGGTCGCGCTGCTCGAACAGCCGCCCGATGCGGCGAGCCGGGAGATCATCGCCCGTCAGCGCGCAGTCGGCGCCGCCTGCGGGGTCAATCCCGACCTCGCCGAGGTCGGAAAGCGGCTGCGGGCCAACCGGGAGGCACACGCGCTCCTTGTGGCGCTGGCGGATCTCGGCGGCGGCTGGGATGTCGCGGCGGTCACCCGGGCGCTGTCCGGCTTCGCCGACGCCTCGGTGAGTGCGGCGACCGAGGCGCTGCTCCGGCAGGGACTCGCGACCGGTCGGTTCCGGGCGCCGGATCCGGACGCGCCGCAGGCCGGATCGGGGCTGATCGTCCTGGGGCTGGGCAAGCTCGGTGGCGGCGAGCTGAACTATTCGAGCGATATCGATCTCGTGATCTTCTACGAGAACGAAGCCGCAGCGGCTGCGACCGGGGGCGACCCGAAGCCCTTCTTCGTCAAGCTCGCGCAGGGGCTGGTGAAGCTCCTGTCCGACCGGACCGCCGAGGGCTACGTCCACCGCATCGACTACCGCCTGCGGCCGGACCCGGGCTCCACCGCGGTGGCCCTGTCCACGGGCTTCGCCTTCGATTACTATCAGACGCTGGGCCAGAACTGGGAGCGGGCCGCCTTCATCAAGGCCCGGCCGATCGCGGGCGACATCCCGGCCGGCGCGGCGTTCCTCGCCGAACTCGCGCCGTTCATCTGGCGGCGGCACTTCGACTTCCCGGCAATCGCCGAGATTCACGCCCTCAAGCGGCAGATCCACATGGTCCGCGGCCACGACACCATCGCGGTCGCCGGCCACGACATCAAGATCGGCCGCGGCGGCATCCGGGAGATCGAGTTCTTCGTCCAGACGCAGCAGTTGGTCTTCGGCGGGCGCAAGCCGAGCCTCCGGGGACGCGGCACCGTGGCAATGCTCGGCGGCCTCGCTGCGGCGGGCTGGATCGACGGACGCGCCCGCGACGAGCTGACCGAGGCCTACGGGTTCCTGCGCACCCTGGAGCACCGGATCCAGATGGTCCGCGACGAGCAGACCCAGCGCCTGCCGACCGGCACCGAGGCGCTGACCGGGCTCGCCTTGTTCGCGGGCTTCCCGGATCTCGCGGCCTTCGAGACGGCGCTGCTTCACCATGCCGGCCGGGTCCAGGCGCATTACGCCCTGCTGTTCGAGGCCGAGACGGTCGCAGACGACATCCTCGTCTTCGGCGAGTCAGAACCGGAGCCCGCCACCTTGGAGCGGCTCGGCGCCTTCGGGTTCCGCAATCCGCCGCGCGCCTGGGAGACCGTGCAGGGCTGGCATCTGGGGCGCCGCCCGGCCCTGCGAACCGGGCGGGCGCGGGAAATCCTGGCCGAGATGCTGCCAGCGCTGCTCCAGGCGCTCGGCGGCACCGCCGACCCGGACGAGGCGTTGCTCGCCCTCGACCGCGCCTTCGCGCGGATGCCCGCCGTGGCCGAGCTCCTGGCGATCCTGCGCTCACACGAGCGCCTGCGCCTGCTGTTCGCCGACATCCTCGGGACGGCACCGCGCCTCGCCGACACCGTCGGCCTGAGCCCGCACGTCCTCGACACCGTGCTGGACGCGGATTTCGTGAGTCCGCCCCTGGATCCCGCCGCGGCCGAGGCCCAGTACCGGATGCTCGTGGGACAACCGGCGAGCCACGAGGAGGTCCTCGACCGCTGCCGGGACGCCACACGGCAGATGGCCTTCGTCACCGGCGCACGCCTCCTGTCGGGCATCCTGACGCCGCGGCAGGCCGGCGAGGCCTACACGGCGATCGCGGAGGCAACGGTGGCCCTGAGCCTGGAGGCGGAGGAACGCCGCTTCGCCCAGGACCACGGCGCGGTGCCCAAGGGGCGCTGCTGCGTCCTGGCACTGGGCCGGCTCGGGTCCCGGCAGCTCAGTGCCGCATCCGACCTCGACCTCGTGTTCCTGTACGATTTCGATCCCGAGGACCGCATCAGCGACGGCAGGCGGTCGCTCGACGCCGTGGTCGCCTACAACCGGCTGGCGCAGCGCCTGTTCGCGGCGCTCACCACCGCGACGCGGCGGGGACGGCTCTATGCGGTCGACCTGCGGCTGCGGCCCTACGGCAGCCACAGCCCGCCGGCCGTGCAGCTCTCGGGCTTTACGGCCTATCACCGGGACGGGGCGGAACCTTGGGAGCACATGGCCCTCGCCCGCGCCCGGGTGGTGGCCGGTGACGCGACCCTGGGGGCCGCCGTCACAGCCGAGATCGCCGCAATTCTTTCCCAACAGCGCGAGCCGGCCAAAGTCTGCGCCGAGGCGGGGGCGATGCGGGCGCTCGTCGCCCGGGAGCGCGGCCATGCTGGCCCCTACGACCTGAAGCTCGCCCCCGGCGCCTTGTTCGACCTCGATTTCCTGGCCCAGGCCATCGTGCTGAGCCACGCCCACGACTGGCCGGACTGCATCGGCCTTGGCGCGGAGGCCCTTTTCCGCTGGGCGGCGGGGCGCGGCCTGCTGCCGGACGAGGCGGCGGAGTCCCTCGCCGAGACCTACCGGTTCCTCGACGCGGTCTATCAATGGCAGCGGCTGGTGATGGTCGATCCCACCACGGAGCCGTCTGAGACGGCAGCACGGCAGATCGCCAAGGCGGTGGGCCTGCCGGACGCGCGAAGCCTCGCGGCGGACCTGTGCCGTCACCGGCGCCGAAGCCAGGCCCTGCTCGCGCGGATCCGGCGCACGGTGGCTTGAATCGCATCCCCGCTGATGCATCCTGCCAGCGGCAGCGTCGGCACCTGAGCCGGGAGACGGACCGGATCGCAGATCGAGCGCCGGATTCGTACTCCAAACCGTCGACATCGCGTGCTGCCTCGGGCATTCAGAGTGGTCTGGGAGGAACCATGACGGGCGCGGCGACGATCTCGGGGCCTGAGCGTGAGCGGATCGCCGCAGCGCTCGCCGAGATCGCCTGCGCGGCGGGCGAGATTCTGCGCCGCTATCACCGGGCTCCCTGCCCCCACGCCCTAAAGCCGGACGGCACCCCGTGGAGCGCCGCCGACGTGGAGGCCGAGGATCTGATCGTCGCCGCCCTGGCCGAGCGATTCCCCGGGATCGCGGTCGTGGCGGAGGAGCGCATGGCCGCGGCACGGGGCGACGTGGTGGCGCCGGCCGACACCTTCTTCCTGGTCGATCCCCTGGACGGCACCCGCGACTTCCTGGCCGGAACGCACGACTACTCGGTCAACATCGCCCTGGTGGCGGGCGAGCGCCCGGTGGCGGCGGCCCTGGCGGCGCCGGGCTTCGACCGGGTCTGGTGGGCGGGCACCGCCGCCGTCGAGGCCGTCGTGACCGCCGGCCGCCCCGGCCCCAGGCGACCGGTGCACGCGCGGGCCGTGCCGGAGGCCGGCCTCCTGGCGCTCGGCAGCCGCCGACACGGCGATGCCGAATCCATGACCTGCCTCGCCGCCCTCCCGGTGATGGAGACGCGCCAAGTCGGCTCCGCGCTCAAGTTCGGCCTGATTGCGGCCGGGGAAGCGGACATCTACGTGCGCTGCGGCCCGACCATGGAATGGGATACCGCGGCCGGCGACCACCTCGTGGCGACCGCCGGGGGCTGCGTGGTGGTGCCGGGCGGCGGCCCGATCCGCTACGGGCAGCACGGGCCCAACCACCGCAACGGGCCCTTCGCGGCGCTCGGCGACCCGTCCCTGGCCCAGCGCCTCACCCTGCCCGCCTCCTGCGGCACGCGCGGCGGCCGGCCGACGCTCAGCGCGACGTCGTAGGCGCCGCGTCCGGCTGGTCGCGCAGGCCCGGCCACGCAGCCTCCGCCTGGCCGGCGAGGCCGGGATCGGCCAGGAACCGGGCGCGGCGCCCCGCGTCCCGGAACAGGTAGAGGCGATCGCCGATCACCGCGAAGACCAGGGGATCGGCATCCACCAGGCGGCCTTCCAGGATGCCGGCGCCGTCGTAGCCCCCGAGCCGGGGGGCATAGGTGGCCGGATCGTCCCGGAAGGCCTCGCGGTTGGCGCTGCTGGCGAAGCGCCAGACCCGTCCGCCCCAGGTCAGCTCGAACCGGCCCGTCCCGGCGCGCGGCCCGTCCGCCAGAAAATAGGTGACCGGATCGAAGCCGTTGAGCGTCAGCAGCGCGATCGGCGCCCCCACCGGCTCGCCCGCCGCCGGCCGGGCCAGCATCAGGGCGGCGCAGACAGCAAGAGCGCGGGTCCGGCGCGACCTGAGGGATCCGGGGCTGCGGGCTGCGGGGTCAGGACGCGTTAACCACATCTTGCGAATTCCCCTGGAAGCTGGTCCCACTCGTCCGACCGGACCCCTGCGGGACCGCGGACCCGGGCGGATGCGTCTCCCGGGCCGCGGCCGGTGCCGGCCCGGCAGGACGAGAGCGGCACAGATCCATCGCACGAACCGTTAATCGAACCGGGCGAGGAGACAACGATGACGGCACGAGACGATCGCGGCCCCGACCGGCGCCGCTTGCTGCGCGCGGGCCTCGCCCTGGCGCTCGGTGCCCCCCTGGGCGCCTCCCTCGGCATGCCCGGCACCGCCCTGGCGCGGGGCGAGGATGCCGACACCCCCGAGACATTCCGCCCCGGCGAGGTCGTGGAATCGGGCCACCGGTTCTTCGGATCGGTCTCCCGTGGCCTCGCGCTGACCGTCGAGGAGGCGGGCCGGCGCTGGGGCGAGCCGAACGGCTACATCCTCGGCCAGGAGGGCGGCGGCGCCGTTGTGGCGGGCGTCCGCTACGGCGAGGGCACGCTCTACACCCGCAATGCCGGCCAGCGGCGCATCTACTGGCAGGGGCCGTCGGTCGGCTTCGACGTAGGCGGCGACGGGGCGCGCACCATGATGCTCGTCTACAACCTGCCGAACGTGCGCGACTTGTACCGGCGCTTCGGCGGCGTCGACGGCTCGGCCTACCTCGTCGGCGGCTTCGGCATGACCGCGGTGGTCAACGACCGGATCATCGTGGTGCCGATCCGCAGCGGCGTGGGCGCACGGCTGGGGATCAATGTCGGCTATCTGAAGTTCACCCGGGAGCCGACTTGGAACCCGTTTTGATCCGAAACCCGTTTTGACGCTGCGGCGAGACGATTGGATTTCGCCCTTCGTATCAACCTGGGCTAGAGTGAAGACGGGCCGGGTCTTCCGGCCGGATGCGCGGGTTGTTCCCTCGTGATCGAAGCGGTGATGATCTTCGCGCTGGGCTTCCTGGCGGCGAGCCTGTGCGGCCTGCTGCTGCTGCCGGCCCTCAACGCCCGGGCCGCCCGGCTGGCCAGGCGGCGGGCCGAGGCGCGCCTGCCCCTGTCGCCAGCCGAGATCGCGGCCGAGCGCGATTTCCTGCGCGCCCAGTTCGCCGTCCAGCAGCGCCGCCTGGAGCGCAAGGCCGAGACCGCGGAGGCCAAGCGCCAGACCGAGATGGCGGCGCTCGGTGCCGGGACCATGCGGGTCGCCGCGCTCACGCGCGATGTCGCGGCCCGGGATTCCGAAATCGCCCAGGTCCAGGCCAAGACCCGGGAACTCGAGACCGAGCTCGTCCTCGCCCGCGACGACGGCACCGCGAGCCTCGCCACGCTCCAGGCCCTCGAAGACGCCCATGCCGACCTGCTCGACACGCTCCTGGGCCTGCGGCAGACCGCACGGCAGGCATCCGGTCCGGATGCCGAGTCGGCCGAGCGCGACGACCTGCGCGCGAGCCTCAAGGCGGCCGAAGAGGCCTTGGCGTTGACGCTCGCGGACCGCTCGGCCGACCGGCAGGCCGGCATCGAGCGCGAGAACGCGGATCTGCGCCGGCGGATCGTCGAAGTGGCCGACGCCGTGACGAGCCCGGGCCGCATGCCCCGGGCCGCCCATCCGGTTCCGCAGCCGGAACGGGTCTGACCGGGCTCCGACGCTCTCACCTGGCGGGTGGGCGCAAACCGGCGCCGGCTCGCCTTGTTTCGACCACGCAAAGGCCCCATCGCAACGCGGACGCCTTCTGCACATCTCCATTTCCCAAGATGGTACGGACACCCATGCGCCTGAAGCCAATCGTTCTCGCCGTCATGGCGGCCACTGCCCTGACGCTGCCGGCCTCGGCGCAGCAGACGAAGCGCGGCAACGAGACCCTGAAGAAGTACTGCACCGGCGACTACCTGACCTATTGCGGCAATCTGGCCCCCGACGATCCGGCCACCGATGCCTGCTTCCAGAAGAACTGGAAGAAGCTCAGCGAGAACTGCCGCCGGGCGATCGACGCCTACGAGGCCGAGCAGGGCCAGAGCACCCCGTCCAAGGGTCGGCAGGGCGCGCAGGACGGCAAGGACCGCCGCGGCTGAGGCGAGTCTCCCCGTCGCGGCCGCGACCTGTTGCGGCCGCGCGCTCGCGCCCGCGCCCCGCAACCGCTAAGCTCGGGCTCCCGCCGGCGCCCGCGCGCCGGTGCCGAGCCTGCCGGACCCGCGCGCGATGTTGTCGAACCCCGCCCTGAAGCTCCTTGCCGTGTCCGGCCTCGCCGCCCTGGCGCTCGCCGCCTGCGGACGGCGCGGCGCCCTGGAACCGCCCCAGACCACCGCCCCCGTGGGCTCCGCCGCGCAGGCGGGCGCGGACACGGTGAACGGCCGCCGGACCCTGCCGGTCTCGGTGGGCCTCGGCAGCGGCGCGCCTGAACCGGACCCGGCCTCGGTCCGCGCCGGGGACGAGCTGTCGACGGCGGCCGTGCCGCCGGGGGGCACCGAGGCTCCGGTCCAGACCAGCCGCGGTGCGCGGCGGGGCTACCGCGTCCCGAAGGAACCTTTTATTCTGGATCCGCTGCTGTAGAGGGCGGAGGCCGGGGCTCCGCAACGCGGCTGTGTGCTCCCGGTCATCCATCCCTCGGGCGCGCCCTGCGACCCGGACCGGATGTTTCACGGGAAACATTCCGTCCCCGGCGCCAGACGAGATACGGCCGAGATGCACCATTTCCACTACCGCGACGGCCGGCTCCACGCCGAGGACGTCGACCTGACGGATCTCGCCGCTGAGGTCGGCACCCCGTTCTACTGCTACAGCACCGCAACGCTCGAGCGGCATTACCGCGTCTTCGCCGAGGCCTTCGCGGGGGACGACGCCTTGGTCTGCTTCGCCATGAAGGCGAATTCCAATCAGGCGGTGCTGCGCACCCTGGCGGCCCAGGGCGCCGGGATGGACATCGTCTCGGGCGGCGAGCTGCACCGGGCGCTGGCGGCCGGGGTCGATCCCGGCAAGATCGTCTTCTCCGGCGTGGGCAAGACCCGCGGCGAGATGGAGGCCGCGCTCAACGCCGGCATCTTCTGCTTCAACGTCGAGAGCGAGCCCGAACTCGTGGCCCTGTCCGAGACCGCCACGGCTCTCGGGCTCACGGCACCGGTCTCGATCCGGGTGAATCCGGACGTCGATGCCGGCACCCACGCCAAGATCTCCACCGGCAAGTACGAGAACAAGTTCGGCATCCCGATCACCCGGGCGCCGGCGGTCTACGCCGCTGCGGCCACATTGCCGGGCCTCGCGGTCCACGGCGTCGACATGCATATCGGCAGCCAGATCACCGATCTGGCCCCGTTCGCCGATGCGGCGCGGCTGCTGGCCGACCTCGCCCGGCAGCTCCTGGCGGCGGGCCATCCGCTGCGCCACATCGATTTCGGCGGCGGCCTCGGCATCCCCTACCGCGACGACAACGCCCCGCCCCCCGACCCGGCGGCGCTCGCCGCGACCCTCCGGCCGCATTTCACGCCGCTCGGCCTGCGACCGGTCTTCGAGATCGGCCGGATGATCGCCGGCAATGCCGGGATCCTGGTGACCCGGGTGCTCTACGTGAAGCACAGCGAGGGACGCACCTTCGTGATCGTCGACGGGGCGATGAACGACCTGATCCGCCCGACCCTGTACGAGGCCTATCACGGCCTGCGCCCCGTGGCCGAGCCGGGGCCCGACACCCCGTGGCGCGTGGTCGACGTGGTAGGCCCGGTCTGCGAGAGCGGCGACTATCTCGCCCTCAACCGCGAGATGCCCGACGTGAAGGCCGGCGACCTGATCGCCGTGATGAGCGCGGGCGCCTACGGGGCGGTCCAGTCCTGCACCTACAACACGCGGCCCCTGGTGCCGGAGGTTCTGGTGCGGGGCGGCCAAGCCGCGACCGTGCGTCCGCGCCTCGACGTCGAGGTGCTCGTCGCCCTCGACCGGGTGCCGGACTGGCTGGCGTGAGCGGCATCCCGGAGGGCGCAGCGGCGGCCGGCCCCCTCCCCCTGTCGATCTTCGTCATCGCCCACAACGAGGCGGACCGGATCGGCGCCACGATCCGGGCGGTGCGCGACCTGACCGACGACCTCGTGGTGGTCGATTCGGGCTCCACGGACGGCACACAGGCATTGGCCGAATCGCTCGGCGCGCGGGTGATCCACAATCCGTGGCCGGGCTATGGGCCTCAGAAACGCTTCGCCGAGGAGCAGTGCCGCCATGTCTGGCTCCTGAACCTCGATGCCGACGAGGTAGTGCCGGGGATTCTCGCGCGGGAGATCCGCGCCTTGTTCGCGACGGGCGAGCCGACGAAGCCGGCATGGCGGATCGGCATCGCCGAGATCTTTCCGGGTGAGGCGCGCCCGCACCCGCTCGCCTACACGCTGACTCCGGTGCGGCTCTACCGGAAGGATCGCGGCCGCTACGCCGCCTCCCCGGTCCACGACCGGGTGGCGCTGGACCCGGGGGTGACGGCGGGACGCCTCAAGGGCGTGATCCACCATTTTTCGGTGCGCTCGCTCGGCGACCAGCTCGACAAGCTCAACCGCTACTCGGACCAGCAGGCGGACGACCTGGAGGCCCGGGGGGTGGTGATTCCGAGCTGGCGGGTGTTCGTCGAGCTGCCGGGCAATTTCCTGAAGGCCTATCTCGGCCGCCGGCATTTCGTGCGGGGCACCTACGGCTTCCTGACGGCGATGAACTACGCGATTTCGCGGCATCTGCGCATCGCCAAGCACGTCGAGCGCCGCCGCGTGGCGACAGCCCGCCGGGATCGGGTTGACCCGCCCGGCCCGACCTTCTAGATCCAAGACGCCGGAGACGTGGCCGAGCGGCTGAAGGCACTCGTTTGCTAAATGAGCATACCCAGAAATGGGTATCGAGGGTTCGAATCCCTCCGTCTCCGCCACTTAGGTGGCCTAAGTTACTGTTCTAACTTTCAAAATTGGAACGGCTGAGGCAGCCAACCCACGTTGCGCCCCACATTTCGAAACGGCTTGTACTGGACTTTAGCGGACGATGTCGCCGCGCGTGCGCGAGGGCTGAACTCGCTGGTCGCTATCATCGCCTATGCTGATATCGTCGCGAGCCACTCCGATAGCTCAGCCGGAGTGAGGACCCATTCGGCGACGGTCATGCTCGATGGCGAACACATGACTGTAAAGGTTGGCCACCCAGCTCCGCCCCTCGACCGTTAGATCGAGAAAGCGGACTGCGTCCCCGATGACCGGCTCGATCTTGCTCCAGAAAAACGCCGGGTATCGCTCCGCGAGGTCAGCCGGGCCGGCGTAGCCGAGCTGACGGTCGAAGCCGACTTCGACGAACTCGTGGAACAGCGCGTTCAGTTTGCGGGGGTAGAGCGGATCGCCGAGTTGTCCGATCAGATCGGCCGCACGCATCAGGCCGGCTTCGGTCCCGGTTTCCCGGTGCTCGTCGTCCGCGGGGACGGGAAAGCGGGTCAGCTCGATGGCGCGCATCACCCGCTGCGCATCGACGAGGTCATGCGTGCCGAAGCGCTCCTGCACCGCCAGCTTCGAGCGTTCGATGTGATAGGGCGCCAGCGCCGCGTCGGAGGCGCCTCGTTGAAGACGGATAGTGGTGCCCTGGGCGTCGATGACGAAGGCGTTCGCCCGGTCACCTGAGCAGACACCGCGCACGTAGCCGATGTCGTGGTACAGCGCCGCCAAGATCATATGCAGCCAATCCTCCGGCGTGATGCCCTTGTCGAGGAACCGGCCGCGCAGGATATCCTGAGCCACGAGGGTGACGAGGGCGGTATGGTCGCCATCGTGGTAGAGCGCGTCGCTGCCGACGATGCGCTCGATAGTCAGACGTGCGGACGCTTCGATCACCTCGGCAAAACGTGGCTCGCGGCTGCCGAAGGTGCGCTGGTAGGTAAGCGCAAGGTGCTCGCCGAGCGCGTTAGCCAGCATCTTCGTCACATCGAACATAGCTGGTGCCTCGCAGACTGAATGCACGCCGACACTGCCTGCTGTGTCGATCAGCACCATGACATCATGTGAGCAGCGGCCCATACTGCGGAAACGGCTCGTGCAGTATCGAGGCGTCGATCTCCGAGGCAGGCCCGTAGGATCTTATAGCCGCCGTGGCTGCGCGCGCATTCCCCGGCTCGGCCGGTCCAGAGATCGAGGCGCTGGCCGGTACCATCGAGCGCGTCACCTTCCACAGCCCGGAGACCGGCTTCTGCGTGCTCAAGGTCCAGGCGCGTGGTAAGCGCGATCTCGTGCCGGTGATCGGCCATGCCCCCGCCATCGCGGCCGGCGAGTGGATCACCGCCACCGGCATCTGGCACACGGATCGCCAGCACGGCGTGCAGTTCAAGGCCGATACCCTCAAGGTCACGCCACCCACTGGGGTCGAGGGCATCGAGAAGTACCTCGCCTCCGGCCACATGCGCGGCATCGGTCCGGCCATAGCCAAGCGCATCGTCGCGGCGTTCGGCAAGGGGACCTTCGAGATCATCGAGGCCGAGCCGCAGCGGCTGCCCGAGGTCGCCGGCATCGGCCCGAAGCGCGCCGCCCGCATCATCGCGGGCTGGGCCGAGCAGAAGGCGGTGCGCGAGATCATGCTGTTCCTGCACGCTCACGGCGTCGGCACGGCGCGGGCGGTGCGGATCTTCAAGACCTACGGGTACGATGCCATCGCGGTGATGACCGAAGATCCCTACCGACTGGCCAAGGACATCCGCGGCATCGGCTTCAAGACCGCCGACGCCATCGCGATGAAGCTCGGCTTGACCCCGGAGGCGCCGCAGCGGCTGCGAGCGGGCATCTCGTTTGCCCTGCAGACGGCGACCGATGGCGGACACTGCGCCCTGCCGGTGGCAGAATTGATCAAGCTCGCGGGCGAACTGCTCGGCGTCGAGGCGGCGCTGATCCGCTCAGCGCTGCTCGACGTGCTGGAGACCGGCGAGGTCGTGCAGGACATCCTCGGCGACAAGGCGTGCATCTTCCTGGCCGGACTGCATGCCGCCGAGCGGATGATCGCGGAGCGGCTGCTCCGGCGCGTGAAGGGTAGGCCACCCTGGTTAGAGATCGACCTCGCCCGGGCGCTGCCCTGGGTCCAGGAGAAGACCGGAAAGACGCTCTCGCCCTCGCAAGGGGAAGCTGTGCGGCTGGTGCTCGGCGCCAAGCTCGCGGTGATCACCGGCGGTCCGGGCGTGGGCAAGACCTCGACCCTCGACACGATCCTGCGCATCCTGCGGGCGAAGGGCGTCCAGGTGCTGCTTGCCGCCCCAACCGGCCGGGCGGCCAAGCGCATGACCGAGCAGACTGGCATCGAGGCCAAGACGATCCACCGGCTGCTGGAGATCGACCCGAAGCACGGCGGCTTCTCGCGCAACGAGGACAACCCGCTCGCCTGCGACCTGCTGGTGATCGACGAGACCTCGATGGTCGATGTGCCGCTGATGAACGCCCTGACCAAGGCAGTGCCGGAGCACGCGGCGCTGCTGCTCGTCGGCGACGTTGACCAGCTGCCCTCGGTCGGGCCCGGCCAAGTGTTGGCCGATATCATCGCCTCGGAGGCTATCCCGGTCGCGCGACTGACCGAGGTGTTCCGGCAGGCGGCCGAGAGCCGGATCGTCTTGAATGCGCACCGGATCAACGCCGGCAAGATGCCCGAGCCAGCCGCCCGGGGCGCGGACAGCGACTTCCACCTGATCGAGATCGACGAGCCTGAGCCGGCGGTGGCGACGCTGATTGAGGTGGTGACCAGGCGCATTCCCGCTCGCTTCGGTCTCGATCCGGTGCGCGACGTACAGGTACTCACCCCGATGCAGCGCGGCGTGCTCGGCGCGCGCAACCTCAACCACGAACTCCAGGCGGTGCTCAACCCGAACCCGGCGGTCTCGGTGGAGCGGTTCGGTTGGCGCTTCTCACCCGGCGACCGGGTGATGGAGAGCCAGAACGACTACGACCGAGAGGTGTTCAACGGCGATCTCGGCACGGTGGCGCGCATCGACGCGGACGAGGGGGCGGTGATCGTCAATTTCGATGGCCGCGAAGTTGTCTACCCGTATGGCGAGCTCGACACGCTGGTGCCGGCCTACGCCACGACCATCCACAAGTCGCAGGGCTCGGAGTACCCGGCGGTGGTGATCCCGCTCGCCATGCAGCATTGGACGATGCTGGCGAGGAACCTCCTGTACACAGGTGTGACTCGCGGCAAGCGGCTCGTCGTGCTGCTCGCGCAGCGCAAGGCGCTGGGCATCGCGGTTCGCGGCGCCAACATGCGACTACGCTGGACCAAGCTTCATGAATGGCTCAGTTCAACGGCTCAGCCTCGGTAACAGCTGTTACGAACGGAAACGCAATCGAAGGCTTAGTGCATGATCGATCTGCCGCCGCTCGACGCTGCCGTTCTTCCCGCGAACATCCGCGCGCGTTTCGTTGACCGTGTTAACGGCCTGCGGATGCACCTGCTGGAAGCCGGGCACGAGGATCCTAGCCGGCCCTGCCTCCTACTGCTGCACGGATTCCCGGAACTCGCCTATTCCTGGCGCAAGGTGATGCCCGCCCTCGCGAAGGCCGGCTACCACGTCGTCGCCCCAGATCTGCGCGGCTACGGGCGCACCGCCGCGGGGCCGGTCCCATACAAAGCCGACCTCGCGCCCTTCCGCATGCACAACCTCCTCCTCGACCTGCTCTGCCTGATCGCGGCGCTGGACCGAGAGCGGGTCGCGGCGGTGATCGGGCACGATTTCGGTTCGTGGGTCGCGGGCTTCTGTGCCCTGGCCAGGCCCGACGTGTTTGAATCAGTCATCCTGATGAGCGCGCCGTTTGCGGGGGCACCCGACCTCAACGCCCTAGCGGACAGCCTGCGCCCGCCCGCGCAGGATCCGATTCACGCCGCTCTGGCCGGTCTGCCGCGCCCGCGCGAGCACTACCACCGCTACTTCGCCTCCCCGGCTGCGGCGCCCGACATGGACGGCAGCCCGACGCAGGTCGCCGCGTTCCTGCGCGCCTACTTCCATTACAAGAGTGCCGACTGGCCGGGCAGCGCGCCGCACCCGCTGGCTGGCTGGACGGCCGAGGCGGCCGCGGAGATGCCGGCCTACTACGTCATGGACCTCGGCCGAAGCATGCCCGCGACGGTGGCGCCCGAAGAGCCGGAGGACGGCGGCGCCGGCTGCGCGTGGCTCACCGACCGGGAACTCGCCGTCTACGCGACTGAGTACGCGCGTACTGGCTTTCAGGGGCCGTTGCAGGGTTATCGCTGCCGCATGGATGGAAGCCTCGCTCGCGACCTTGGGCGCTTTGCGGGACGGCGAATCGCCGTGCCAGCGCTGTTCGTGGCTGGGTCCGCTGACTGGGGGCCGTTCCAAGCGCCGGGTGCGCTGGACCGTATGAAGGCACAGTCCTGCACCCAATTCGAAGGCTGCCATTTCATAAAGGGCGCTGGCCATTGGGTGCAGCAGGAACGGTCCCTAGCCGTCACCGACCTGATCCTCGACTTCTTGCCCCATCATTCGGATCTCGCGCCCGCCCGAAACTGACCCAAAGCGGACCTCCCGAACGTCCGCTTGCAATGGAATCACTGCGCAAATGGCCTGCCATAACCTCGGGAAGGCTACTCAGCATCAGGTGTGGATCAGTTCCTTCCCTTGGTTCAGGCTGAGTCCTCCGCGTTCCCATTGACGCGTCGAGCACCGTCCTGAGTCTCCGCCCGTTAGGGAGACCAGGGTTGGTGAAAATCCAAGGGGAGCTCATCCGGCCTGCAGGTTCTTCAACAAAGGCCGGGGACACCCTTTTATCGCCGCCGGTGGCAGTGACCTAGCTCTACCCACTGTCACATCATATAGTATCTCGGATGTATTTTTTACCCATATGTTGTGTCACGATCCTTGCGGACGCCCCACGGGCTGGGCTACAACTCCGCGAACAGATAGAGAACTGGAAGATGCCCGATGTTTCCCGACCGTACCGCCCTCCCGCTCGATGAGCTGCTAATCGAACTCGCGACCGCCATCGAGCTGAGCGACCACGACCGCGAGATCGCCGAGAACCGCTACCGGCGGCTCAAGGTCCACCTAGAGCGCCCGAGCAGCCCGCTGAGCGAGCACCTCCTTGCCAGCGGCAGCCTGATCTACGCGCAGGGGTCGATGGCCATCGGCGCGACGATCGTCAGCGGCACCGAGGATGACCGCTTCGACGTCGACGCGCTGGTCGAAATGACGGTCCCGGCGGGCTGGTCTGACGATGAGGTCTTGGACCGCCTTGAGGAAGCCCTGAAGGGCTTCCCAGGAATGATCAAGATCGTGCGCTGCACGCGCTGCGTCCAGCTGCAGTTCGCGTTCATGCACATGGATGTGACGATCCTGGACCCGGCGGCCGAGCCCCGGGCGCTGCGGGTCGGTGAGATCTTTCATAGTCCGGATGAGGGGGCGGCGTACCGGGTGCCGTCCAACCCGTTCGGCTTCGCCGGATGGTACCGGGCGAGCGTGGGCGAGGGTACCCGCGAGTTCCAGGAGGCCCTGCGTCAGCGCCGCCGTGAGTTCGCGATCGACCGTATCCCGAACGTGATGGTGGAGAAGGCGGAGCAGGAGAACCTGCCGTCCGGCGTCCCGCCGCGTCTGGACGCCCAGCAGGTCGTCGCGCTGAAGCTGATGAAGCGCTTCCTCAACATGCGCTACGAAGACCGTGCGCTGAAGCGCCCTCCGTCCATCTACCTGACCAAGATCTCGTCCACGTGCGGCTATGACGACCAGGGCCTCACGGCACAGCTCGAGCGCTACGCCGCCACGCTCGAGGAGGCGATGGCCGCCGCCGAGGACGCCAACGCGGGACCTGACGAGCGCAACCCCATGTACCGAGAGGATCGGCTCAACGATCGCTGGCCCCAAACGCAGGCCGATCGGCGCGCGCTCAGGGAAGATATGGCGTTCCTGCAGCAGGCGCTGGCTCAGGCCCGCCAGGCCGACCTCAAGGAGATCTCTAAGATCCTAGCGGGGCTGTTCGGCGAGCGCATCAGCACGCGTACCGTCGGCCGCTACATGGACCGCGCGACCGGGTCGCCGGTAAGCTACCAGCCTGGAACCGGCCGCATCATTGGCAGGACCGCGATGCTGGCGCCGGCGCTAGCTAAGTTCGCCGTGGCCATGCCGCGGCACAATTTCCACGCGTCGGCGCTGCCGACCGAGGACGATGACGACCAGTGAAAGCCGTCGGCTTCCACGAGCGGCCACGCAGTCTGGGCGCTCAGCGCGCCCGGATGGCCGGGCGCTGGCCTGCGTTCGAGTTCACCCCGCTAAGGGAGGGGTTCGTCCGCTGGACAGGACTGCTGCAGCCCCTCCAGCAGACGTACCTCATCAGCGTGTTCTGGGACCAGACAAGCCCGCGGCTTCCATATGTCCTTCTTGAGGATCCGGCGCTGAAACCACGTGATGGGTCTTCCTTTGAAGAAATACCTCATCTAATCTATCATGCTGAACGGCCAGAGCGATCAGGGCTTTGCTTGTTCGACCCTGATGGCGCGGAATGGTCTAATCACAGGCTGATCGCTGATACCACCGTACCTTGGGTATCACACTGGCTGTACTACTACGAATTTTGGCACGTTGACGGAGTTTGGCGGGGAGGTGGTGTTGGCCCGGAGAGCATTGCCGCAGCGCGGGCCGCGTCCCTTCACGGACCGCCGGGCCCACTCGCTCAAGACCAGGCGGAAGCGTCTCCCGTGGCCGGCTGATAGGCCATTCCGCATCCTCTCGCTGGATGGCGGCGGGATCCGAGGCCTCTACGCCGCGACCATCCTGGCCCGCGTCGAGCAGGATCTGCTCGGTGGCGGCCGGATCGCCGACCATGTGGATATGATTGCCGGCACTTCGACAGGCGGCATCATCGCGATCGGCCTCGGGCTCGGCAAACCCGCCACCCTCATCCATCGACTCTACGCTGTCGACGGCGAGTCGGTCTTTCCGCCGTTCTGGAACCAGCATCCCAAGCTGCGCTTCTGGCGTCAGTTGGTGATGCCCCTGTTTAACGCCAAGAAACTAGAGGAACTGCTGTTCCGAACGTTTGGCACTGCAACCCTCGGCCAATCCATCACCCGCCTAGTAGTTCCGGCGTTCCTCGGCCCCAAGACTGACATCGCGGTGTTCAAAACCGATCACCATCCCGACTTCAAGAAAGATCACCTGATGACTGCGTGGGAGGCCGCCCGGGCAACGTCGGCGGCTCCGACTTACTTCTCCGGTCACAAGGGGGACGATTATGTGTTTCTGGACGGCGGCGTCTGGTGCAACAACCCAATCATGGCTGCCGTGGTTGACGTACTTTCCGCATATCAAGTCGAACGCGACCAGATCGAGATTCTGTCCATCGGTACGGGCAACCCGCCCTACCAGATTAGCCGGTTCGCCACCCGCGGTGGCCTCTTCCAGTGGCGTGAGATCATCTTGGGCGCCATGTACCTGACCACTGACAACGCGCAGGCGCAGGCCACGCTGCTGCTCGGTCCCGAGCAGATCCTGCGCCTCGAGCCGACCGGCGCCGGCGCCGCAATTGACTTGGCGGACTGGACGGCCGCCTGTACCCAACTACAGCCGCAAGCCCAGCAGGCGTTTGAAGCCAACCGTGACCGGCTCGCGGCCTTCTTCGCCGCGCCGATAGAGGCACGACACAGGTTCTACACGGAAGCACCCGTTGGCACGCACGAACGCGCCACCTCTAAGGCCGGCTCAGCCGGCGTCGACGGCTAGTACTTGTCGGCACGTAGGCCGCTATTGCATCGTCGGTGCGCGGCTCCCACCGCCGCCCTTTAAGGGGCACATCGAAGGTCCAGCAGGGGTCGCAAGCAGCCCTTCAGGTCCGCCCCGTGCAGCGTCTGCTTCTCGGCAAACACCCAATGTCGGCTGTTTGCGCATGCCGTACGTGAGCCCGGATCCGGACGTTCGTACGACGTCGCGCCAGGGCATCCGTAAGAGCTAAGACCGCTTTCAGGCTGTGATCAGCGAGCCGTCCCAGGCGAAAACGGCGCCCGTGTCGTCCGCGCTTAGGCCATCCAGCACGCGCAGGAGATGCGCCGCACTCTCCTCTGGTGAGAAGACGCCGTCGGCCGTCGGGTCCGGCCGGAAGGGCCGTGACAGGCCGGAGGCGACCGTGCCCGGATGCAGGCCCACGACGATCGCTTCCGGTCGGCTCCGGGCGACCTCGATCGCGAGCGTTCGCAGAATCTGGTTCAGCGCCGACTTCGAGGCGCGGTAGGCGTACCAGCCGCCAAGTCGGTTGTCGCCGATCGATCCGACCCGCGCCGACAAGGCGGCGAACACGCATCGCTCCCCTCGCGCCAGAAGGGGCACAAAATGCTTGGCTACGAGCGCAGGGCCGATCGTGTTGACTGAGAATACGGTGGCCATTGCGGTGGGATCGAGCGCCCCGACCGTCTTCTCGGGCGAGATGCCTGTCCGGTGGAGAAGGCCGGTGGCGACGATAACCAGGCCGACCGGTCCGGCTTCGCCGACCCTGGCCGCCGCCGCCGCAACCGTCGCCTCGTCGGTCAGGTCGATCGGGAGAGTTTGGACGCCATGCGGGACTGACGCCTCCGAGCGGGAGAGCGCGAAGATTGGCGCGTAGGCCGCAGCCTCGGCGAGCGCGCGGATCAAGGCCCCGCCTATGCCTCCGGACGCACCGACGATGACTGCGCTGGTCTGGGGCGAGGCGGTCAAGGCGTGAACTCCCTGTCAACGGCGGAGCCTCGGCGCCCTCGGTGAAAGATCAAGCTGAGATTGTTGGCCGGCATCGCGACTCGCTCGGCCAGATGCAGACCGTGCGCTCGGCCGGCCGCCGCGACCGCCTGGATATCGCGGATCCCCCAGGAGGCATTCCTCGCTCGCAAGCTCTCGTCGAACGCAGCGTTGCTCGGTGCGGTGTGCGCGCCACCCTCCCGAAAAGGACCGTACAGGTAGAGCACACCACCCTCCGCGAGCGTCGCTTCCGCGCCAGTCATCAGCCCGATGGTCGCGTCCCAGGGAGCGATGTGGATCACGTTGATCGCGACAACCGCGTCCACCCGCGTCACCGGCCACGGCTGACGGGTCGCGTCGATCGCCAGCGGCGGCCGGATGTTCGCCAGCCCGGCGGCGCGGGCATGGGCGACGATACTGCGACGGGCCGCTTCATCCGGATCGCTGGGCTGCCAGACAAGTGCGGGTAGCGCACGAGCGAAGTGAGCGGCGTGCTCGCCGGAACCGCTCGCGATCTCAAGGACGAGGCAGCTGGGTGGAAGAACGCGCTTGAGGAGTTCGGCGTTCGGGACGACGTTGCGGGCCGCGGCAGGCGAGAATAGGGCATTGGACATGGGGCTCATCTAAGGGCAGCCGATGCCGACCTCATGCCCTTTCGTGGCGGCACGCCTGCTCGGAGGCGACACGGCTTCAGCGCTAAGCGCGCAGCTGCGGCGCGGGCGGACCGCGGTGCGATGCTGATGGCTTCCGAAACGGAGTACCATCATGACTTCAGCCAGCGACACCATCCGCCAACCATGGAACCTCGGCCGCGTCGTCGGTCCCAAGCCGCCGTTCAAACCCAAGCACATCTGAGCGATCCGCACCCGCCTGCAGCATGAAGGGCGCACGCGCGACCTCGCCCTGTTCAACACCGCCATCGACAGCAAGCTGCGCGGCTGCGACCTCGTCCGCCTACGCGTGGCCGACGTCCACCTCGGTGACGGCGTCCGCCTGCGCACAACTATTGTGCAGCAGAAGACCGGCCGGCCCGTACCCTTCGAGCTGACTGAGACCACCCGCGAGACGCTGGCGGCCTGGCTGAAGCTGCGGGAGGTGCGAGCCAGCGACTGGCTGTTCCCGAGCCGTAGCCGCCCGGGCGAGCATCTGACGACGCGCCAGTACGGCCGGCTCGTCGACGAGTGGGTGGCGTTGATCGGTCTCGATCCAGCTGGGTATGGCACGCACAGCTTGCGCCGTACGAAAGTCGCATTGATCTATCGGCGGACAGGCAACCTCCGAGCCTGCCAGCTGCTCCTCGGCCACACCAAGCTTGAGAGCACGGTACGCTACCTTGGCATCGAGGCAGATGACGCGCTGGTGATGTCGGAACAGACCGACATCTGACCATCACTGCGGCGGCCCTCCCGGGCCGTCGCCCCAAAGCCCCCATAGTCCGAGAAGGGTGGTAACCAGACCTTCGCCTTTCGGTCTGAAGCGGACGTTCCGCGTTCGACCCATCACGGCCATTCATAACGTGCGATCGTCACCTCGAAAGCCGAATTAGCCAGCTGAGCCAGCAGGTGGCGGCAGGCTGTTTCGATGTTGGAACCTTACGTCTGCACCCCTGCTTTTCCCGACTGAGCGCGACACTTCCGACGTCGAAATCACCCAAATGCCAAGGGCAGACCGCTTTCCGTCGATGCCACGCTCCACTCCGAAGCCCTCCGAGACTCGGGACACACGATGAGGTTCTACTGGGGACCACATACATGCGCGATTGGCATCCACATCCTGCTGGAGGAGATCGGCAGACCCTATGACAGCGTGAAGATGGATGTGGCCGGCGGCGAGGCCGGAAGGGAGCCGTTCAAGGCAATCAACCCAAAGGGCAAGGTACCCACCCTCGTGTCCGACGATGGAACGATCGTGACCGAGTACGGCGCCATCGCAACGTGGCTGGCCCGTACCAATCCGGACAAGGGGCTTATTCCGGCCGACCCGGAGGCGGAGCGTCGGGGCATCGAGATTATGGACTACGCCATCGGCACGCTCCATCTGCAGGGGTTCGGACGGCTGTTCAAGACGGCGAACTACGAGCCGCAGGACATGCTGCACCAGACGCTTAAGCTCGGGCAGGCCTCGGTAAAGGAACAGGGCCGCGCAATCATCGACGAGGCTCTGGCCATCCTCGATCGGCAGATGGCGGGGCGCACTTTCGTCGCTGGCGATGCCTTCACAATCGGCGACAGCGCCCTGTTCTACGCGACGCGCTGGGTGCCGCAGCAGGGCATCACGCTGCCGCCCAACCTTACTGGGCACTATGAGCAAATGATCGCGCGCCCGGCCGTAGCGCGGGTGCGCGCGATTTGGGGCGAGGCGTGATGCTGTGGCGCCCTCCAGTCGCCCCTTCGGATGGCGAGCGTTCACTTATCGAAGCTGTAGCCTGAGAGCGGACCGTCATAAATTCCCCGAGCCGGACGTTGAGCGGATCGGCGGATGTCGACCCGACCCGATCGTTCGGGTTCCTCGACGCAATACTCGGAAGCGGACGCTTGGCTAGCGGCTTCTGCACGAGGCAAACCGAACGAAAGCGGCGCAGCCGGTCCAGGTGGATATTACGCGGTAAGACGCCGTTCGAAATCAGCGTCCCGACGCTCGACCATCAGCCCCTCGCGGATTTGTGCGGGCCGCGGCGAACCGACATTCTCGCATTGGGATCGCCCTTCTCGCCCAGCGCCGTTCGATCCCGTCCATTCCGCGCTTCGTACCAGGACCGTTGCGCCCTATCACCCTCTACGGCAGCTTAAAGGGCTCACGTGGCTCCGTGATGGTGCGGCCGTTCCGCTCGGCGCGGAAGCGCTTGCCCATCTCGTAGGCCTGCTTGCGCGAGCGCATGATGCCGCCCAGGGGCCGGTGCGCGGCAAGCCCGTGCCAGGGGCTAAACGACAGGCCGTCGTCGACCGCGCTGGACCGGGCCTCGCTCCAGGCCGTTTGCGGCTTCACCCTGATCCGCGCCACGGTCTGGTACAGGCTCTCGCTCTCAGGCCAGACCGTGGCGGCGTTCTCGACCGGCATGTCGTCGAGGCCGGTGCAGAGCTGCGCCCTGACTTCCCAGAGCCCCCCATTCGCACGGAAGAACTCGACGACCGCCTCCCGTATTACGTTCGGGCCTCCGTCTTCCGCCAAGGGCTTGTCGGTCAAGGCCGTCAGTTCGGGCGCGACCGGCGCCACGCATAGCTTGGCGACGTAGTCACCGAAGCGCACGGGCACCTGACTGTAGAAGGTCTCGCCGAGGATGTGGGTCTCGGGCTGGCCGCCCATCGTCGCTACGGTGGCGTTGGGCGCACCGGTGGTCGAGACGATGATTTCCTGCACGCTCTGCATCGCGCCCGAGACGACCTTCTTGAAGCCCTCCGCCTTGTCGGTCGTGGCCGCAAGCAGCTTCAGGGTGGCGAGGAAGGCCTTCGGCGTCGGAGCACCGAAGGCCGGTCCGTTGACCAGCACGAGGTCCTGGGTGACGTCCCCCTCGGACCCTTCCAGCCGCTCGCCTTCGACGCCGATGATCTTCACCGCAAGGCCGCGGGGGGTCGAGACGCTGTCGTCGAGGATGTCGCCGGGGATGGTCGAGAGGCGCATGATGACGGGATAGGTCGCCGGCTTGGAAAACAGGCCTTGTGCAAGCATGGGCGAAAGCCCTGAGGCAACCTCAAGCTCGCCCTCAAGGAACCCGTGGCTCTTGGCATGGACGCTGCGGATCGCGTGGCCGCCGTCCGCCAGGGTCTTCTCGCTGACCGAGCGCATCGTCTCCATCAGTCCCTGCGCCGTCTCAGTCTCATCGTCGGCGACGGTTTCGACATCGGGGCTGTAGCGAAGGTAGAAGTCACCCGCATCGACCATGATCGTTCCTCGGGGCGGGAGCGATGGCACGACCGGGGATCGGTCACCTTCCGTCCTCAACCCATTGAACAGGGCCAAGGCCACCCGACTTCGACGGTTCCGGAGGCTCGGCCCGGTCGAACGCTCGCGCACGCGATCCGAACGATAGAGCACCAAGGCGGGCCCAAACGGCGTCGTGACGGGATCAGGTCGGCTCGGCGTCCGGAGCCCCGCTCTCGATGCGCTCCGGCTCGCCTTCGTCCATTCCGCCGACCAGACGGAATTGGCTTGGCGCGGTCCCGAACTCGACCTCGAACGCCTTACTGAACGCGCTCCGGCTCGCGTAGCCGACGGTTGCGGCGATGACCTTCACCGGCAGGTCGGTGCCACTGAGGAGACGGGAGGCGATCCGGAGGCGGACCCTCTGGACGAACTCCATCGGGCCTTGCCCGAAGGCCGCGGCGAACCCTTCCGCGAAGCTGGTCCGGCCCATGCCCGCGAGGGTCGCCAAGCCGTCGACGGAGTAATGCGCGCCCGGCTGTTCGAGGACCGCCAGGACGGCGCGGGCGAGCTTCGGGTTCTGCAAGGCCGCCAGGATCGGGGACGTGAAGTCGCTCGCCGTCAATTGCTGGCGCAAAAGGATGATGAGGCACTGCTTCATGAGCACCTCCGTCATCGCTTGTGTTGCCAGATTGGGGCTCAGAACCTCGGCGAGCATGAGGTCGAAGGCGTACTGCAGCACCGGATCCGCGGAGAAGGTCTGCACCATGGGGGCCTGGAACAGCTCGAACAGCCCCATCGCGCCGGTGTGGGTGTCGGCGATCTGGCCGCATACGAAGAGCGCATCAGGGCTCCCGTCACCGGCCGTGAAGGAGATCAATCCGTCACCATGGAGGACGCAGTGATCCTCGGCGCGGACCTCGCCGACGCAATCCTCGGCGGCGCCGAGGCTGTGCGAATGCCGAGCCGGCACGACGATGATGGTATGGGGCGCAAAGGATCGCCACGGCCCCTGCCCGACCCGGAGGCTCCCGGTTCCGCGCAGCACGTAGTGAACGGTGATCGCCTCGAACGGGCTGAAACCGAGGCGCCAGCCGCTCTGTATGGTGCAGACGGAGAACGAGCGCAGCCGAACCGCGAGCGTGACGAGAAGGCGGTCGAGAAGGTCGGCTCGCATGGTGGCGGACTATGCGTCATCGCCATCGAAAACCCCAGCGATTTACCGTGACATCGACAGCCTCATGCGCGGCCGGGGCACGCATCGAGGGCGAGCGGGACGCCCTGCTCGGCCAGGGTGTCGCGCAACTCCCGCAGGAACGCCAGCGGGTGCCCTTCGTGGGCCTGAAGGATCCGATCGGCATGCGCCTCGATGGCGGGTACGGGTCGCTCACCGCAAGGCGGCCGGGGCGCGATTGCCCCCTCTTCTTGGAAGCGCTCGTGCCAGCGGATCGCGCTGGATGGGCCGATACCGAAGCGTTTGGCCGCCTGACGGCGCGAGGATCCCGCCTCGATCGCCGCAATCACCCGCTCACGCAGATCGACCGATAAGGCTGACGGCATCCCGCTCTCCTTGGAAAGCCCGACATCGAATCAGATCCGCAGCCCGCCCGATACCCCCTGATTCAACCCAACCGGACACGGCTCTAAGTGATCCGGTGCGTCTCCTGGGCGGTCCACCGGGGCTTCACGCTGCCTCCAGCAGCGAACCGCATGCAGCGCGCTCCGCTGGCGGAGGCTTCACCCCAAGGAACCAACGCGGGCCGGAGCCTGTCTCCGGAGAGAAGATCGTTCGAACAGGAGAGACCACCATGCCCTTCATCGCGGCCCACGACGGCGCGCAGCTCTTTTTAAAGGATTGGGGAAGCGGTCGGCCGGTCGTGCTGATCCACGGCTGGCCGCTGGATGCGGACATGTGGGAGTTCCAGCAGCTGGCGCTCACCGAGGCGGGTCTGCGCACCGTCGCCTACGACCGCCGCGGCTTTGGCCGTTCGGACCAGACTTGGGGCGGCTACGATTACGACACCCTCGCCGACGACCTGAAATCCGTGCTCGACGCCCTCGACCTGCAGGACTTGGCATTGGTCGGGTTCTCGATGGGCGGCGGCGAAATCGCCCGGTACATGAGCCGGCACGGCGGCGCCCGAGTGACCCGAACGGTGCTCGTCTCGGCGGTGACGCCCTACATGCTCAAGGCCGCCGACAACCCAAAGGGCGTTGACGCATCGGTGTTCGACGGCATGATCGCCGCGCTAAAGAAGGACCGTCCGAACTTCATGGCGACCTTCTCCAAGACCTTCTTCGGGGTTGGGTTGCTCTCGTCTCCAGTCTCGTCCGACATGATCCAGTGGACCGGCAACCTCGCGATGCTCGCCTCGCCGAAGGCGACGATCGCCAGCGTGACAGCCTTCTCCGAGACCGATTTCCGCGCCGACATGAGCGCGTTTCACGTGCCGACCCTCGTCATCCACGGCGATGCCGACCAGACCGTACCGATCGACGTGTCGGGCAAGGCCACAGCCGCCGCGATCCCCGGTGCCGAACTCGTCGTCTACGGAGGCGCGCCGCACGCCGTGCCGTTCACCCATGCCGAGCGACTGAACGGGGATCTCATCACCTTCCTGAAGGGCTGACCCGCACTCCGCTCACCATTCTCCACGATCCGAGGAACCATGACAACGAGCCCGATCCTCCAGTCCGTCACAATCGGTGACCTGGAACTCAAGAACCGCATCGTCATGGCGCCGCTGACCCGCAGCCGGTCCTCGACCGCGGGCGTGCCGCCGGACTTCGCCGCCGATTATTACGGTCAACGTGCCACTGCCGGCCTGATCGTTTCCGAGGCGACCAACATCTCGGCTCAGGCCGTGGGCTATGCCTACACGCCGGGCATCTGGTCGGACGACCAGATCGAGGCCTGGACACGCATCGTCTCGACGGTCCACGCCAACGAGGGACGCATCTTCCTTCAGCTTTGGCACACCGGCCGGATATCCCATCCCGACTTGCAGCCGGGGGGCCGGCTTCCAGTCTCGGCCTCCGCGGTGAAACCGGAGGGTACCGCCTTCACGATGGAGGGGATGAAGCCCCATGTCACCCCGCGGGCGTTGGAGACCAACGAGATCCCCGGCATCGTGGAGGATTACCGTCGCGCAGCCGTGAACGCCAAGCGCGCCGGCTTCGACGGGGTCGAGATTCACTCGGCCAATAACTACCTGTTGGAGCAGTTCGTGCGAGACTCGACCAACAAACGTACCGACCGCTACGGCGGTTCGATCGAGAATCGTCTGCGCTTTCCACTCGACGTGGTCCGTGCAGTGACCGAGGCCTGGGACGGCGGGAACCGCGTCGGCATCCGGCTGTCGCCCGCGACCACGCAGCCAGGCGAGACGCCCCTCGATTCCGACACGCACGCCACTTTCGGCGCCTATGTCGACGCGCTGAATGCCTTCGGCCTGCTATACATCCATACGATCGAGGGCGTGACGCAGCAGACCCGCGCTGTGCCAGACGGCGTCGATTTCCTCGACCTGCGTCGCCGGTTCGAGGGCGCCTATATCGGCAACAACCAGAATACCCTGGAGCTCGCTGAGAAGGAACTGGCCGAGGGCCGAGCCGACCTGTTCAGCTTCGGCCGGCCTTACCTTGCGAACCCCGACCTAGTTGGACGGCTGGCGAGCGGGGCACCACTGGCCGAGGCGCCCAAGCAGTATTGGTACGGCGGCGGTGCGACCGGCTACTCCGACTGGCCGGGCATGGACGGGCCGGTGCAGGTACGGCGCTGAATGGCTTTTGGAGGTCGGCACGTCGCCGACCGTGACTGACCCGATCTCCAGTGTCTGGTTATCATCGTGCCGGAAGTGACAGAGCACTCGGTAAGACTTCAGTCTTGCCCGCATGATCGAACCGAGCGGCCGGTGCGTGGCGACGTTGTGGGCCGGGCGGAACGACAGTACAGCGTCAACGTAGCAGTGTATGCCGGCTTCTCGCGTCCTGAGCCGGCGCACGAAAATCGAGAGCCTGGGCCACTACCTCGGGGTGGACGTCGAGGGGCCTTCACGCCACCGGGTCGGATCGCGCCAAGAGCGGCCAAAGCCAGCCCACCGGACTGCCCGGAATCGGACCTTCCGGCCTTCTGCAGTGGGTCGAAACCGGAAGGCTGCCTACCTGCAAGTAAATGTCCGCTTCCAGGTGGTGGGTTGATGTCCGCTTATGGCGCGAAGCTGAACTTACCGCTGGCAGCGAACATCGCGGTATACCCTGACGCGACGTAACATGGGGAGCACCACACGTTGTAACATCTGGGTTGACGGCGACTATTTGTGACCCGGTAGCTTCGGGCCTACAGCCTGAGGTGACACATGGCCCGCATCGGATACGCCCGCGTCAGCACTGTCGACCAAGATCTCGACGGCCAACTCGCCCGCCTCACCGCCGAAGGCTGCAGCGTCATCCGCGCCGAGAAGGCTTCGGGCGCCTCGCGCGAGGGACGAGGCGAACTCGCTACCATCCTCGCTTTCCTGCGCCCCGGCGACGAGATCGTCGTAACGCGCCTTGACCGCCTCGGGCGCGATACCCGTGACGTGCTCAACCTGATGCACGAGGCCGAGCAGCGGGGTGCGAGCGTTACCGTGCTTGAACCCCACGTTTCGACGCGGGGGGAGATGGGCCACGTCGTGCTGACTGTGCTCGGTATGGTCGCCCAGATGGAGCGGCGGTTTATCAAGGAGCGACAGCGCGAAGGTATCGCGCGGGCGCGGACGGCGGGCGTTTACACCGGCGGCAAGGCAAGGCTCGATCATCCTGGTATCCGGCGCATGGCGGCTGAAGGGTATGGGCCAACCGTGATCGCGAGGGCGTTCGGCTGCTCGCGCATGCAGGTCTATCGGTTGCTGCTTGAGCGCGAATAATGCCCGACACCTGAAATAAGCCGTGACGTCTGCCGTTGCGCCAGGGGTTGTCGGGTGGCAGGCTGTACGGATGCCTCCATACGCGATTCAACATTTAGTCGAGGTCGTTGCTTCTCAGCGAGCACAGGCCAGCGATGCGCGCAAAAGTTTCAACTCGGCAACCCTGCTGTTGGTGGACGAGATGCATCTCTCGCGTGTGATCGGCTGGATGCTGGATCCCGCGGGCACGCATGGTCAAGGCGACCGCTATCTCCGTAGCTTTCTAGATCTCTGCGGGATCGCCGCACCAGACGATTGTCGGTCAGCAAAGGTTCGCCGAGAGGTGCCCCGCTACGCTTTAGGACGTTTGATGGGGCGCATCGACATCGAGGTCGTTCACCCCACCTTTCTGCTCCTCGTCGAAAACAAGCCGACCGCTCGCTTCGGAGACCAACAGCTGGAGCGTTACGCCCGTACACTGCCGCGTGATTTCGGCAGGCAGGCGCGCGTCATCACCCTTCTCGGGGCTGGATGGGATGCAGCGGTTATCGGGGCCATCGAGCAGGCTGGGACGCGTGCGCTGAAACTCGGTACTCACGTACGCGACTGGGTAGCAGAGTGCCGGTCAGTTACGACCGACGCGAAAGTCGCTGCGTTTCTTCACGACCTCGAAGAATCTTTGGATATGCGCTTCGCGGGAAAGGACGCTCACGCTGTGCAGCAAATCATCGACCTCCTCACCGCAACCCCCGAAACGGTCGCTGCTTCCATCGCCATCATGGATGCACGCGAGGCGCTGGCTGCGACGATCAACGACCGCTTCGTTGACGCCGTTCAGGAGCGCGCCCGCGCGGCAGGGCTCGGCGCGATCCGTCCGGTTGCGGACGAAGCAACTCTCTTCTCGCCCCAGCGTAATGGTATGCTGCGGCTCGACATCGGCGACCCGCGCTTTGATTTTGCACTTTCAGCCGAAGCGACTTTCTTCCGAAACGTTGCGCTCGGTGTCTGCTTGCGGAAGGAGCGGCGCGCGATGGCCAGTGTCTACGCCGAAGAGGTCGCTCGTTTAAGCACCGCCCTGAACCCCGGACAGGGCATTGTCGATGGGTGGTGGCTTTGGTGGGACCACTTACAGGCCCTCGACGTGAGCGGACGTCGTGGCATCAGTCCTACAGATTTTTGGGCCTGGGCAGCCGACGACAGTGCTGATGGTTTGGCCGCTGCCTTCGTGAGTCGTGCGCTTGAGGCAAAGGGGGCGCTATTTGCTGCAGTGGACGACCCACAGTCCTGAGAACTCTTCCCTAAACTAGTCACACCAATTCCGCCCATGATAGGCGAGTTTCGAAGTTTACCGTGGCCCGCAAGCGGACGTTCCGCTTGCGACCCAACGCAGTCATTCACGCAAGACTGTACGGATTTCAAAAGCAGACGTATCTTGAGCTGTTCCTATGACGGTAGTGCGCCCGTTCCGGTCTTTCGGCATCACGACCACCGACCTTGTGTCCCCGTCATCGAACGCGGCTTCAATGCGTCAGCAGCACCGGGCATACTACGGCGCTTCAGATTAGCCTTCTGTGACTTCGCAGGGCCGCGTCGCTGCGATTTCTGTGAAGCAAGGACCGGGGTAGCTTCCGCGGCCGACGTCTCTGAGCTGACTGTATTCAAGAGAAAATGTCCCCTGGTCCATTCAACCACGTAATGCTGGAGCCTAGCGCGACCTCTGGCCTGTTCGAACAATTCCAAGACCACCAGGGACCAATGGCCGAGCGGGTAGCATCGCAGCAGCTTTTCAAGGAGGCGACCGGTCGCCCGCTTCAGCCGTAGGATGTCGTATCTGGCCCCCAGGATCCAAAGGCGGCGCAGAATAGAAACGACGAATTGGAAATGCGCAGCTCGGTCGGCATCAGGCGTACCGACATGGTCAGCCAAGGCGTCGAATTCGCTCAAGCTCAAGCTCTGAGCAGCCTCGAAAGCTCCGACCATCAGATTGACGTTGAGCATCACATGCCGGTGATTGCGGCCTGCAACCTCAACTGCAGCCTTGAGATAACCTTCCGGCTCAAGTCCCCCCGCGGGCTGCGTGGCGTCCATAACAGCTTGAAGCCACAGACCATCCACACCCATGATTCGACGAACTACGTACCGGTAGTACCCGTCGTCCGAGAGCAGGATCGCATCATGGTTCTGCGCGAGTATGGCAGCATCCATGAGTTGCGAGCCGAAGGATCGAGCTGCTTGATTGGCCTGGTGTTTTGATTCGTCGGGGTACAGTGCGACTTCAACGCAGCAATGGGTCTTAATCGCTTCTACGGTCCCATCGGCAA